>DMAO01000108.1:3406-3647 GCA_003446545.1 Sphaerochaeta sp. | reverse complement strand
AGGTTTTGCCCTGTTGCTCGACCCACGTGTAATACTTGAGGTTGTGCACGCGAAGCTTCTCATAGTAGCTCAGCTCAAGAGCATTTTCAGTAGTCTGATGGTGCAGGCAAGCCGCCAACGCACGAACAGCAGCATACTCATCGAATTTGCCCTGGATCTCGTTCTGTTCCTCCAGTCTGGAGGTATACATCTCAGAACTGTCGGTCAGGACTGTGAAGATGACATCGTCAGCGCCCATCTC
>DMAO01000108.1:0-3387 GCA_003446545.1 Sphaerochaeta sp. | reverse complement strand
CCAAACAGGGAAAGGTCGGCAATCTCTTGCTCAGACACATCCATCTTCTTCAGGTATTCGAGGCCGACAGGCTCATTGAAAAGACGATAAACGTCCATGCAGTCCTGGTCATCGATGGCAAGGATCATATCTGTATTACGCACGTTGTGGATCCAAGGCACATGCTTGTCGCCAATGCCTTCAATCCTATGCCCACCAAAGCCGTTTCTAAGCAGGGTAGGACACTGGAGAGCTTCAGCAGCACCAATTTTAAGGTTGGGGTAGACATCCTTGAGATGGTCTCCTGCAGCCAAAGTCCCGCCGGAACCTGTAGCGGAAACATATCCACATACATTTTCGTCGGCGATGTCAAGTTCTTTTGCCACTTCAATCATGGCTCCACCGGTTACGGTGTAGTGCCAGAGGTAGTTTTCAAACTGTTCGAATTGGTTGAAAATGACGATGTTGGCGCCTCTCTCTTCATCAAGTGTATGGCACATGTCAAAGATTTCCTTGACGTTGGATTCACAACCGGGGGTAGCGATGATTTCGCCAGCAACGGTCTTCAACCAGTTGAACCTTTCTTGGCTCATCTCTTCAGGAAGTATGGCGATGGACTTACAGCCTAGCAGAGCACTGTTGTACGCACCACCGCGGCAGTAGTTGCCAGTGGATGGCCATACAGCCTGTTGGTCGACTGAGTCAAAATTACCGGTAACCAGAGCAGGAGCAAGACAAGAATAGGTGGCTCCAACCTTGTGAACCCCAGTGGGGAACCATTTGCCGGCAAGGGCGATGATCCGTGCCCTGGTCCCGGTAAGGGATCGGGGCACCTCGATGAAATTGACATCACCGAACTTCCCGCCTTTTTCAACGGGTTCGTTGTGCCAGGTAACTCTAAACAGGTTGACGGGGTTAAGGTCCCAGAGTCCGGTCTGTGCGAGCTTGGACTTAATTTCCTCAGGTACTGTGGAAGGATCCACCATCTGCTTGAAAGTAGGGAGAACGATACTTCTTTCCCTACAGCGCTTAATGTTCTTATCCCTAACTTCGGGGTTGACATTCAAATTGATTAACATCGAGATTCCTCCACTCATTCATTGGTGCTTGATTACTATATTTTAGATTAGTCAAGTATACAAGAAAGATATGAATTGTAAAGATAAAATTCGTAAAAGTTAGATTTTGCTGAGATTTATTGAGCTAATAGTCAGTTCCCGTATGCAATTCTTTGGTATAGTGCTATAATTGGTTGTGTCAAAAAGTAAAATATTTCCTAGGGAAATACGTAAGACACGCTGTATGGCTCGCTGTTTTCCTATGGTGGACATGCGATTAGTAAAACACCATACACGCGTAGAGAATGAGGTAATGCAGGGGGGTATTGGCAACCCGTGAAGAGACAAGATAATCGTAAGTTTGTTGCGAATTGTTGCAAAAATGATTGACATCTCTCTAATCTGCATTAGAATAAGACAGTGTTGGGTCTTAGAACCCGATGACACCCTTACGCAAAGGAGTGACTAATGGCAGACATTATGCGCCCAGTTCCTTTTACGGAACTTATTACCCGAATTGTCGGTGAACTACGTAACCATCATGCAATTTTTGGAATTGCCGAAGAACAGTTTTATCAGGACAAAGGCAAGAACAGCATATCTGTATTTGGTCAGACGTGTTCCACCCCCTGTGGACCCGCAGCAGGGCCACACACACAGCTGGCACAGAATATTGTCGCAAGCTACCTTGTCGGTGGACGTTTCATGGAATTGAAGACAGTGCAGATCATGGATACCTTGGAGGTTGAGAAACCTTGCATCGATGCAAGGGATGAGGCGTACAATGTGGAATGGTCCACAGAGTTTACCCTCCCCAAGGCTTGGGACGAGTATGCCAAGGCCTGGATCATCCTTCACCTCTTGGAAGCAGTGATGCACAAGGGCAAGTTTGAAAAGCCCTCCTTCATCTTCAACATGTCAGTGGGGTATGACCTTGCAGGCATCAAGACAGAACGCATGCAGCAGTTCATAGACTCCATGATCGATGCCCGCAAGGATGAGCGTTTTGAAGAGTACCTTGCAGAACTCGATGCTCTCCTTGATGAAGGGCTATTCGATGGTACCGAGTGGGAAGGGCTGGAGAAGAAGCTCAAGGGCCTGACTGCAAAGATCAGCGCCAACATCAGTCCCTCGACTACCCTGAGCACCATGCATGGATGTCCTCCCAAAGAAATTGAGGCCATCTGCTCCTATATGCTCAGTGAAAAGAAGATTGATACCTTTGTAAAGCTCAATCCCACCCTCCTTGGTTACGACAAGGTACGTGAAATCCTGGACACCCTCGGTTTCGACTACATCACCTTGACACGTGAGAACTTTGAGCACGACCTTCAGTACAACGACGCCATTGCGATGTTGCATCGCTTGGTTGACCTTGGCAAGAAAGAGGGACGGGGTTTTGGTGTGAAGCTGACCAACACCCTCGGTTCTGTCAATGACCAGGAGCAGCTACCAGGCAAGGAAATGTACATGTCCGGTCGTTCCCTGCTTCCTCTGTCCACAACAGTGGCAACTATGCTCAGTTCTGAGTTTGCAGGCAAGTTGCCCGTATCCTACTGCGGTGGTGCTACAGCCCTTACCGTAAAGGCTCTCTTTGAGACCGGCATCAGACCCATAACGCTTGCAACAGATTTGCTCAAACCCGGTGGCTATGCTCGCCTGAAGCAGATGGTAGAGATCCTTGAAAAGAGCAAGGCCTGGGATATGCAGGACATAGACCTCAAGAAACTTGAGAAGCTCTCCTCTGATGCCCGTGAAGGCAAGTATGTTGAGGTCAGCAAGGATTTCAGAGGCACCGATTCTGTGAAGATAGATGAGGACCTGCCCATGTTCGACTGCTATGTGGCCCCTTGTGTGGTTGCCTGCCCCATACACCAGGATGTTCCTGAGTATGTGCAGCTGGTCGGTATGGGTCGCTATGCTGATGCCCTTGAGCTGATCTATGACAAGAATGCCCTCCCCTTCATCACCGGCCATATCTGTGATCACCAGTGCCAGTTGCACTGTACCCGAATGGATTATGAGGGTGCTGTCCAGATTCGTGAACTGAAGAAGATTGCCGCAGAAAATGGCTATGAAGAGTATAAGGCAAGATGGGAAGGCCCCACTGAGAAGAGCAAGATCAAGGCTGCTGTGATTGGGGCAGGTCCTGGAGGCCTCTCTGCAGCGTACTTCCTTGCCCGCAGTGGTTTCGATACCACAGTCTTTGAACGGGAGGAGAGTGCAGGGGGTGTGGTCCGACACGTCATCCCGGGCTTCCGCCTTCCTGTTGAAGCCATCGAGAATGATGTGGCTTTCATCAAGGCCCATGGAGTGGATTTCCACTTTGGTGCCACCTCTGAAGAGATTA
>DMAO01000333.1 GCA_003446545.1 Sphaerochaeta sp. | reverse complement strand
CAGGATACCTCAAGCAGATCACGCAAGCCTGTCTGTATCTTCACCATAGTCTTCCCATACAGCATAGCATCTTTAGGATTGAGCATGGAGGCTGCATCGAAGGTAAGTCTTGATTCCATTAGGATATATTCACAGATATGCCTAGCATCTTCTTCAAGAGGTACAACTCGGGCAGAAAGGTCCCCTTCGGGGAAATCACGGATGAAACCACCGGGCTTCAACTCCCGGAGCTTGGTAAAGGCCACCTCAATTGCCCTACGCTTTGCAGCAATCTCCTCACGCATTGCATTGGGGGAGATCTTACTGTCGATAATGAGGGCTACATACTCCTCGCTCTCTTCAGTAAAGGGGAAGTCCAGCTCCTGGAACGTCAGATGTTGGAGATCAAAGAATAGGACCTTCCCCTTTTGCCCGTTTATCATTGTCAAGAGGTCGCTGATCTTGCACAGCTCATTGTTGAAGGTGGTGTTCGCTTGGTATATGACCCGTATCATGGAAGAAATGCTCATCTGCAGGTCCATCAGAGCATTAAGTGCCATGCAGACTCCCAAGGCTATGGCAGAACTGACCATCTGATTGTCACTGAGGAGTAAAGGCCCTTCAACAGTCACATTCAGGCCTGAAAATTCAACACCCTCACTTGCCAAGATACCAATCACACCCTTGATGTAATTCCCCCACCTATCCTCTTTCCGGAACTTGATGTTGCTCAAGGAGAATCGTTTGCGATCATTAAGGGTAGCATTGGCCAGTCGCACCATCTGATCATCACGCTGGGAAATACCCACAAGCAGGGTGGCGACATCGGTACCCAAGATGGACCACCCCTTACATGAATCTGAATAACTGCCTAGAAGAGTACAGGTCCCCGGCACCTCTACAATCACGAGAGGTGATTCTCCGTACTCTTTCTTATGATGACTTAGTATGTTTTCCATGCCCAACCTAGCTTTTATGCGTAATTTTAGGATACTTACCAATAGATTGCAACAAAAAACCACCATTAAGCAATTTGGTGGCTGATTCCTTAGGAAAATCCTAGCAAAAAGGCTGGTAAGCACAGAAAAAAAAATAACGAAAAGCTCCTGGCAACAGAAAAACCACCATTTCTGGTGGTTTCCTGTTGCTTATGCAGCTTATTTTTCCAGATTGTATCTTTTCTTAAAGCGTTCGATACGCCCTGCGGTATCAACCATTTTCTGGGTTCCGGTAAAGAAAGGATGACAAGCTGAACAAATTTCAACTTCAAGTTTCTTTGCTGTTGTCTTGGTCTTGATCACATTGCCACAAGAGCAAGTGATTTCAGCAACTTCATAACGGGGATGGATTCCCTTTTTCATAATATCCTCCAGGAATATGTGTTTTCTGCTGGCAGTACGCAGCAGACACGTTTCTGTAGCCGTCTCCGTCCTAATACCCTGCAGAGTTCGAAGGGATCCCTGTGTTTATTGAACGTAAGAACGACTCATTATCCTTAGTTTTCCTGATCTTGTCAATGAGGAAAGGAGTCATCTCTTGATCATCCATATCCCCCACTGCATTTCTTGTAAGCCAAATCCTTGCCGCCTCATCACTAGGGATCAGGAGGTCTTCCCTTCTTGTTCCACTCTTCTTAATGTTTATGGCTGGAAACTGGCGTTTGTCTGCCATCCTCCGATCGAGGATAATCTCATTATTACCTGTACCCTTGAACTCTTCGAAGATGACCTCATCCATGCGTGATCCGGTCTCAACAAGACCAGTTGCGATGATGGTCAGGCTTCCGCCGAACTCAATATTTCGTGCAGCACCAAAGAATCTCTTGGGCTTGTGCAACGCATTGGAGTCGACACCACCGCTGAGAATCTTACCACTGGCAGGGACAGTCTGGTTATAGGCGCGAGCCAGACGGGTTATGGAGTCCAAAAGGATAACGACATCCTTCTTATGCTCGACAAGGCGCTTAGCCTTCTCGATCACCATCTCCGCCACCTGCACATGCCGTGAAGCCTGCTCATCAAAGGTGGAGGCAATGACCTCGCCCTTGACGTGGCGACGCATATCCGTAACCTCTTCAGGCCTTTCATCCACAAGCAAGACCATCAACACCACATCAGGGTGGTTGGTACTTATGGAGTTTGCAATTTTCTGAAGCAGTACAGTCTTACCAGTGCGTGGAGGAGCGACGATCAGCGAACGCTGGCCCTTCCCTATTGGACAGAACATATCAATAATTCTGGTTGCCATATCCTCTTCAGCTGTCTCAAAGCGCATCCTCTCATCAGGGAAAAGCGGAGTCAGGCTATCAAAAGGAACACGCATCTTTGCTTTGATCGGCTCATCGTCATTGACTTGCAGGATCCGTAGGATGGCAAAGAACCGTTCGTTTTCACGGGGGGTACGTACTTGGCCTTTCACGACATCACCAGTCTTAAGGTAAAGGCTCTTGATTTGGGCTGGTGATACATAGATATCCTCCAAGCCAGAAAGATAGCTGTTTGCAGGAGAACGTAGGAACCCAAAGCCATCAGGAAGGATCTCCAAGGTACCCATTCCTACAATAACACCCCCTTGGGCTGTATGAATTCTGAGAATCTCAGCGATGATCTCCTGCTTGCGCAAGTCCAAGATGTTGTCAGAGCTCATACCTTTCTCAACACCGCTCTTGCGTACTTCATCGATAGAGAGGTTGGTATAGTCCGTAAGGTTCAGCACTGGTGCTTCGGGATGTTCTTCAATATTCAGGTCATTGGATGAATCATCTGGCTGACCTTGGCGCATGGGACGGCTCTGGTTGTAGGGTTGCCCTTTTTGGTAACTTCCCTTGCTATGAGGTCTGCTTTGCTGACTTCTCCCACCGGTACGAGAGCCGTACTGGGTATTTTTTCTTGGTTGCCCCTGGTTAGGGTTTCTGTTCTGACTTGGATTCTGATTCTGGTTCTGATTCTGGTACTGGCCTTGGTTCTGGCCTTGGTCCTGAGAATCTGATGGTGGTTGGGAAAAGGAAACCGACGTTACCGGAGCTTGCTTGACCCTGCTCGCTGGTGCATTGGGGGGGGAAGTTCTCTCAGAAGGGATCAGCTCCAGCTGCGAGGTATCTTCCTTAGGAGCAGGTTTTCTCTTGGGTGCAACCTTAGCTGCTGTGGATCCCTTAGGCCTCCCTCTCTTCTTAGGCTCAGAGGGAACCTGCTCTTCCTGCTTTGCAATAGGAGGAGGGATGGGTTCGGGTGGACCAGCTACTACTGGGCTTTTCTTGCGTGTAATGCGACGTATGACTTTCTTTGCAGGATCCTGCACAGAAGGACGAGCTACGCCAGCTTGATCATTCAGTATTTCTTCGGAAGACATAGAATAAACTCCAACGAAACGGGGTTCTTGACAAGTACCTTATAGCACATGCTAAAAGACATAGTCCATTACCAGTTCCTAAACGTAAAACATAATGTAAGAATGTGCGGAAATGTGAAGGAGTGTATGCCATTAGTATTTCCGCGGTTAGTATGTTAAATATATTGCCACTTTCGCACAGTGTCAAGCAAGGCATCCCCATTGATGTACTTACCCGCTAGAATTAACGCAGCAACCGAGGCTTTTCGTCGGACTGAGACCCTGCCCCAAGACGTGAACTGCAATTTTACGGTTTGAGTCTTTCTGCCCTTTGCCGAAAAACCCAGCCATACCATGCCGACAGGTTTTTCAGCACTTCCTCCTGTAGGTCCGGCTATCCCCGTAATGGAGAGGGCATAATCTGTGCCTGAGACCCCTAGAATACCCTCAGCCATTTCAGAAGCACACTCGCCGCTCACTGCACCATAGGTTCGAAGTGTACTTTCCTTGACTCCCAGCATCTTTATCTTCGCATCGTTTGAATACGTTACAGCCCCACCCCAGAACCAGGAGGAACTTCCCCCCTCATCTGTAAGCAGTTTTGCCACATAGCCTGAGGTGCAGCTCTCTGCACAGCTGATGGTCTGAGCCTTAGATCGAAGCAAGTCTGTCAGATGTGCTGCAGGCATGACATCCCCATCGACTATGAGAGCCTGCCCTACAAGAGAACGCAAGTTCTGCGCCATCTCTTGCCTTCGCTCTTGTGAATCACCAACCAGGTAGAGACTGATCTTCAGATCCTGAAAGCGGGTGCCCCATTGGATTCCCTCTGGTGCAACCTGACGGCAAAGCTCTTCAAGTTTGGCCTCTGCCAGCAAAAAGGTCGAATATTCTGTGCGAGAGAAGTCATTGTGACCGATAAGCTGTGCAAGCCACGGCAATACCTCATCAAAGAACATGGGATCCATCTCACGGGGAGGCCCGGGCATCGCAACACACGCAACAGAACGTTCACCAACAGGGATGAAGCCCTTAAAGCCTGCAGCTGTCCCATGAGGGTTGGTAATCGATTCAAACCCAGAGGGAAGCATAGCCTGCTGTTCATTGGCCCCCCATATTCGCTCACCAATTCTTGCGTAAAGAGCTTCAAAAGCACTCTGGTCCCTGACAAGAGGGACTTTGGCAAGTGTAGCGACAATACTACGGGTTAGATCGTCACTAGTTGGTCCCAGACCTCCGGTGAGGATTACCACGTCGCAGGTATTGAGGCAGGCTGTGAGGGCACTGCCGATGGTCCCGTCATCAGGGACAACTACCATGCGTTCCACCCGATAGCCCAGTTGGGTCAATTGGCTGGAGATAACCTGACAATGCTTGTCAGCTATTACCCCTCGGGTAAGCTCAGTACCAATGACGAAAAGAGACGCCGTTTTGTAGAGCATGTTCAATCCTTCTTCCTTATTCGCACAAATGCCAGAACGCCCCTGAGTGCCCCAAGGACAAGCAGGAACACGGAGAGATAGATGGTGACAAAGGCAAACCAATCATCATACTTGGTATAGAACGTCTGTCCGTGACTTTCACTTGTATAGACCGGGACATCATAGATATGCCACCCGGCCTTGAAGGGTTCCATGGGATCGATGATCTTGCCAGTGACATCTATAAGGCAAGTCATACCACTGTTGGTTCCCCGCACGGTAGTCCTACGGTTCTCGATGGAACGAAAGACGGCCATACCAAGATGCTGCATCTCTGCAGAGATTGCCCTTGACCACCCATCGTTGGTCATATTCACAATAACCTGGGCCCCATTGCGTACAAACCTGGCATTGAGCGCTCCAAAGACATCTTCAAAACAGATTGGGGTGGAGAATTTTACTCCTTCATCCGTTTCAAACACGACACTCTCATATCCTGTTTCCCACCAGTTATAGTCGTTTGCCAAAAGAAGGTTATACAGCCAAGGCAATTCTTTCTCATAGGGAAAGTGCTCAGTAAAGGGAACCAAGTGTTGCTTCCTATAGGAATTCTTGACCTTACCCCCTTCAAAGAAGGTAACCGTATTGTAATCCTTACGGTTCCACGACCCGTCTTCCAGCAGAGCAGGCTTGAGAGGATCATCAAGGACCCCTTCAGGGTTTCCGCTCAACAATGGGATAGGAAGTGATTTACCAAAGGATACAAACTCCTCAACCAAGGCAGAGGTCGCCTCATCAGAAGGGTATCTCTCATGCCAGGCAACAGAGGGCACAAAAGCTGTCTCTGACCAGAGAATCATGTCTGGTTCTGCAACGAGAGCCTCAAGACTCATTTTCCTGAGGTTGTTGAAGTTCCTTTTGTAGGTGGCATATCCACCTGCCCAGGTATCTGCATTGTGCTGGATTGTTGCAACTCTCCAGCTCGTATCAGGCTCTTGGGCATTCCAATACTGGATGCTTACAAACCCAAAGATGAGCGAAGCAAGGAGCAGGACACCGTATGCTATAACAGGAATCAGGTGGATCCTGAGCGTTTGTACCAGGCTATCACCATCTGAACACCAGCGATCACAGAGCCAGGTCCCAAGGAAGGTCTGGGGGATTACCAGAAGAAAGGTTACTCCCCATACGCCTACCAGCGAAGCAATCTGAATGAGAGGAAGGTATTCGTAGACAGCATACCCAAGGGTCCCATAGGGATAGCCTGCAAACCAGTTCTGGCTCACATAGGTATAGGCCACCCATATGACAGCCTGCACTAAGTAGCCATATTTCTTAAACAGGCGCTCACCTGCTTTCAGCAAGGGAAAGAGCAGAACCATCTCCCCACCCTTGATAATTGGTACGATCAGGATTGCCAAAGGGTGGAATGTCTTCAACCAGTAGTTGAAAAGCAGATAGAAGACAAACCCAAAGAAAAACCCATAGACAGGGACCAGTTTCCAGGTTGTGTTTCTAATGACGGCAAAAAGAGGAATTAATGCAAAAAATGCGATGAATCCAAACCCATTATTGGTAATGAAGCCAGGGAAAGCCATCGAGTACACGAAGGCTGTAACCACCAAAATAAAAACCTCAGAACAGACTGTTCTGAGGCTCCGTCTCTTTTTCAAGCTATGCAAAAGAGTCTCTCCTACATTCGACCAGTATGGTCAATCAGTCAATGACAGCTTTGTTCTCACGTAAATCCCAGACATAGTCCTTGAGCTCTTTTCCAGGACGGAAAATAGCTACCCCGTGGGTCTCTACTGCTACAATAGCTCCTGTCTTGGGGTTACGAGCCCTCTCCCTACCTTTACGGGTACGGACCTCGAAGGTGCCAAAACCGCGCAGTTCGATGACCAGGTCGTTCTTAAGCCCAGCTTTCACCTCTTCAAAAAATGCGTCGATTATCATATGGATGTCTGACCGATTCAGTCCATGTTTTTCATGAAGACTTTCAATAATGGCCGCTTTTGTCAATTTAGGTTCTGCCATGGTAACTCCTTCAACAAATCTATTTATCATGCGTAGGCCGGTATTCCAAACACACCGGTAATTATTATTCAGAACTATACTGTTATGCCTGAACAGCACCCTGAGCATTCATTTTGTTGAATCGGGCATGCAGTCTTGACTTCTTTCTATCAGCAGTACGGGAATGGATGACGCCTTTACTTGCTGTTGAATCTAGCAACTTGAGGCTAAGGTCGAGTGCAGCAGAAGCGCTAGACACATCCCCAGCTACCAAAGCAGCGTCAAATTTCTTAATGGCTGTGCGCATAGTACTTTTTGCAGCACGGTTCCTCATTCTGCGAACGGCGTTTTGTCGCTCTCTTTTTTCAGCAGACTTGTTAATCACGTAATACCTCCAAACATATCACTTAGAATACGTATTTCTTGTATAAATATAGAATCGGCAACGAGGGCCGACGATTAAACAAAATATCACACTCTCTAAAATCGGTCAATACAATGCTTTATATCAATTCGACAAATATTCGGCTGAATACTCCTTGGTAATCTCCCAGCGATTGGCTCCTTCATTGAAAATAACAGCTGAATGGGGGATGCTGATCATTCTGCCTTCTGCTCCCAACAGCGTAATTTTTTTTCTAAGAATGTTGATTTCTGTAATTTTCATCACTTCAAACCCTACTTTGAGCTTACTCCCTTCTGATGGGTACTTTCGCTTCTCTTCCACATAGAAGTCAAACTCATAGGAGAGGCAACAGAGCAAACGCCCACACGGACCGGAAATTTTCATGGAATTGAGCGACAAATTCTGCTCTTTTGCCATCTTGATGGAAACAGGATCGAGCTTGTCCGTCACACTGTGACAACAATAATCACGCCCACATACAGCAAGACCTCCAAGGACGCGGCTCTCATCACGGACCCCGATTTGTCTCAACTCGATGCGAATACGGAATACAGACACCAAATCCTTGACCAATTCCCTGAAATCCACCCGGACATCAGCGGTGAAGAAAAAGATAATCTTAGGCTCTCCAAGCAGGAAGTGGGCCGTCACCAGTTTCATTTGCAGCTTGTGCATGGTGATTTTTTCCCTACAGATCCTCATCGCCTCGTCTTCCTTGGCACAGAGTTCCTGGTAGCGGGACATATCAGTAGGGGTGGCCAACCGATCAATCCACTGGATATCCCCTGAAAGCTGCACCATCTCAGGGGGAGACATTCCAGGACATCCATCATCGAATACTTCATCAGGTTCGTCTTTATAGGTAAATTCCTCGCCAGAGGCCAGCTCTTCAACTCCATCTTGCTCGGAGTCAACAGCTTCCTCTTCACCAAGGGATTCGCAGTGGAGACAATCCCCACGGCACTGGTCATTACCCTTCTGGTACTCTCTGCCCAAGCTATGAGCACTTGCAACAATTACGCCCATATCAAGCCCATAACGGGTAGGAGAAACGACGGAAGTCCCTGGGTAGAGAACCGTATCCCAAGCACAGATTGTTGTCTCATTTGAAGAGGTGTTCTTTACCATATATATATAAGCGCTGGAAGGCTTGTTTCTCACAGGAGCCTTCTCAACACTACGTACACGATCTTTTTTCATGCTAATCCTTTGCCACAAGGGCGGAGCATACTCACTAAAACTTACGCTATCACGAGTAAGAATAATTGTCAAACTCTATGTGTCTTTTATATAAGTATTTTCTGCTCTGTGAATTACGTATATTGACGATTACCTCTGCTCATGGTATATTTTATACACTCTCCAGAACAAGCGAGAATCCAAACTCAAGGAGCCTGTATGCTTTTTTTTGATACGCACGCCCATATAGGGTTGCTCCAAGATGACAAAATGGAACAACTGCTGGCAGTTCAACTTGCTAAAGTCAAGAAGGTCAAACACATCGTGAGCATCTGCAATAGTCTTTCAGACTTTGAGAAGACCTATGCAAACCTCGAGAGTGCATACGGAGTCTACCATGCTGTAGGGGTATCACCCACTGAGGTGGCCAATCCTGGCAGGGATTGGGAAGAAAGAATCCTCCTCCATGCGAAAAAAGAACGGATTGTGGCCATTGGGGAGACCGGACTTGACTACTACCATATGTTCGGTGGGGATAAGAGCGCACAAGTAGAGCTGTTCCTCAGGCATCTGGACATTGCCAAACAGCTTGACCTGCCTATCATCATTCACAACAGGAACGCTGGTGAAGATCTCCTGAACATCCTAGAGAAAAAACTTCCCCCTAAGGGAGGAATTCTCCACTGCTTTGGAGAGGACTGGGCTTTTGCCAAGAGAGCGCTCTCGCTCAATCTTTCGTTCTCCTTTGCCGGTAACCTTACATTCAAGAACAGCAGAGCCATCCAGGAGGTTGCACACAATCTCCCCCTGGATAGAATCGTCATAGAAAGTGAAGCCCCGTTCATGACTCCCTACCCTTATAAGGGTGAACGAAACAAGATATCCTACATCATTGAGACGGCAAAGACCCTCAGTGAAATCAGGGAAACCTATCTTGAAGAGCTCAGTGAAAGTCTTTATGCTAACAGCCTAAGGGCCTTCTCCCTTCCAAAGGACGTATGAACAAACAAAACCTGTATCATCCGGTAATGATAGGAAACACCCGTGTCAAAGGGAATCTTTTTCTCGCACCTCTTGCGGGTTACACTGATGTGCCCTTCCGTTCCCTGTGTATCGAGATGGGAGCAGACCTGACCTTCACCGAGATGGTTAGCACAGAAGGGCTTTTTCGCAAGGGCGAGAAAACTCTTGCCCTGCTTCAGAAGGCCCCGAATGAGACTGAGTATGCTGTCCAACTGTTCATGGGCACAACCGATTCCCTTCCAAGCGCCCTTGAACAGCTTCAAGGGTATAACCCCACCCTCATAGACATCAACTGCGGATGCCCCGTTCCTAAGGTCACGAAGACTGGGGCAGGGTCATCGATGATGAAAAACCCTCCACTCATCACAGAAATTGTTAAGATGATAACAAATACCATACCTACTGCTGTTTCTGTAAAGTTCCGTACAGGGTGGGATGCGAACAGTCAGAACTATCTGGAGTTTGCCCAGGCGGCTTTGGATGGGGGAGCGGCCATGCTCACCCTGCATGCAAGGACTAGAGCCCAGGGATATGCACCTTTTGCCGACTGGACAAAGTTGAAGACATTGAAGGAGTACTGCATTACAAACGGGTATGATGTCCCCATCTTTGGTTCAGGGGACCTGTTCCATGCTCAGGATGCAAAAATAATGCTCCAAGAAACTGGTATCGACGGAATCATGTTTGCCAGAGGAGCCATAGGCAATCCCTTCATTTTCCAACAGGCTAAAGACATTCTCGAGGAAAGGGAGGAACGAATCATTTCCCTTGAGCAGAAGATTGCCATCATCCTGCGACACCTCGACCTCATGATCGCCCACTATGGGGAAAAGAGCGCATGCATCCAAATGCGCAAGCATACATGTTCCTACCTCAAGGGAATTGCCAACACATCTGCAATTAAGCAGGAAGTGGTGAAGGCGAGCAAGAGGGAAGATTACCTGGAAGCTATGCATAGGCTCCAAGCTAGTTGTTGACCACTCAACAGGTAAAATGGTACGTTAAGGTTAGTAAAATCAGTGAGAAGGTAGTGCAATGAGAATACTAGTACTGGGCTCAGGAGCCAAAGACCATGCCATTGCATGGTGGTTTTCCCAGAGTCGTCTTATCAATGGTCTGTTTGTAGCTCCAGGAAACGTAGGCACCGAATCCATTGCTAAAAATCTTGCCATAGATCCAGCTGATCCGAAGCAGGTGTATGAAGCGTGCAGACAAAATGCCATTGAGTTCGTATTCATCGGAACAGAGGCTCCCCTGTTCACTGGCGTCATCGACTACCTCAATGAACGGGGCATCGATACATTCGGGGCGCCCAGCAGGGCTTTAAAGCTTGAAGGCGACCGTGACTTCTCAAGAAAGTTTACAGATAGGCATAATATTCCCACTCCTACACACCACGTGTTTGATAACGAGGAAGACCTTTCAGATTACCTCAATAGACACAAGGGTGAGCGGTTTGTCGTCAAAAGCAATACCATCGCACCAAGCCGTGTCATGATCGATTCAAGCGATTATGATGCCTTGATGAGGTTCTCCAAGAAGATTCTCCAAAGCGCCTCAATCCTGCTTGAGGACCATCTCGAAGGCCTTCCCATTACCCTTACCCTCCTAGTCGACAACAAGGGCTACATGATGTTACCCACATCAAGCGATTACATGAAGGCAGGCCACGGCGGGCTTCCTACCGGAGGAATGGGGTCAATCTGCCCAGTACCACTACAGGAATCTGTCAGCAAGTCTCTTGTCGACACCATCATAGAACCGACACTCTTTGGGTTGAAGGCCGAGAAGATGGCCTATAAG
>DMAO01000344.1 GCA_003446545.1 Sphaerochaeta sp. | reverse complement strand
CTTCCCGACTCACCTCATACCGAACTGACATCTGGCCAAAAGAGCCTTTCCACGTTACTTGCATCAGGGCAGAGCCAACTTCTGAGCCTCTAGGTTTGAACTCATAGGTGTCGGAAAAGGAAAATCCCAGGAATCCTGTTCCCAGTGAAATCTTCACCTCAGAGCTCTGCTTCCACTTGCGCATGGTGGAGAATCCCCCATAGATTGGCTTGGGGCCAAACCAATCCTCCATCACAAAGGAGGCTTGCACTGTTTTACTCTGAAGATCAAGAAAGAGCGAATATCTTGTGGGATAAGAATCCTCACCATAGCTAAGGCTCACTTTTAATGATCCATACTTATAGGAGGAAGAGACAAACACCTCCAGTCCTTTCACAGGGGTAAAGAGCAACTCAGATTGCAGAGCTAGGGAGGAAGATTCCAGACTGAGCTTACCTGCAACAGCCCACCTAGCGTGCTGTGAGCCCCACTCTGTCTGGAAGGAGGAGGTCTCCTGTCCCTTCTGCATCAATGCCAGGGCGGATAGTTTTCCTCTCTTCAGGGTATGCTCATACCCTATTGCCCACTTTCCATTTTTTCCAAGGGCCAAGGCAAAGGCGTGTTCCTTTGTTTGGAACAGCAAGGCATGTTCACGGGAGAACAAGGGGAGCAAGGCATACCCCTGCCAAAATCCTGCATATCCCAAACTCACAGAAGCTTTACCACAGACAATCCTGAAACGGGATGGGAGCAGTATGAGCAGTTCGCCAGAACCTGAAAAGGTCAGTTGGCCAGATAAGGAACTGCTCTGGCCTTGTTGGGCTAGCGAAAGCACATAGTGCTTTTCCTGAGGGAACATAGCTAGAGCGAGACTGCTCTTAGCAGGGAGAGAGCACAGTAACGCTAGGAGACACACAAGCAGAAGTTTCCTCATATGCATAAAGAAATAGGCCATAGCCTTTTGCTTCAGTTGATTAATCCTTGGAGAAGTGTTTTAATGTCGTGGGACTTATTTCTTATAAAGAGCATAATTTTTAAACAATATAGGAGTCTTTCATGGTAATTCTAACCTTGAACTGTGGCAGTTCATCTGCCAAGTACCAAGTGTATGACTGGGAAAACAAGGATATTCTGGCTGTTGGCGTGGTGGAACGCATTGGCTTGGAGTATTCGACCATCGAACACAAAGCAACTGGTAACGGTGAGTATCGTACCAAGTTCTCATCTCCCACCCATAAGGAAGCTATAGAGCTTATCATCAGGATGCTTCTTGATTCTGACTACGGAGTCATCAAGAGCCTTTCTGAGATCGGGGCTGTGGGTCACCGGGTCCTGCATGGTGGGGAGGTGTTCAAGCAGTCGGCTCTTATAACCGATGATGTCGTCGAGAAGCTGAAGTCCGTCATTGCACTCGGCCCATTGCACATGCCTGCAAATATCATGGGAATTGAGGCTGCCCGCAAGGCAATGCCCGATGTTCCCCAGGCAATAGTCCTGGACACCGCTTGGCATCAGACCATGCCACCGGAAGCCTTCATGTATGCGGTTCCCTATGCATGGTACACCGACTACAATGTGCGTCGCTACGGCTTCCATGGAACCAGTCACCTCTACTGTGCAAAGCGTGCAGCAGTACTCCTGGGCAAGGAGAACAAGGATACCAATGTAATCATCTGTCACATTGGCAACGGTGCTTCAATCTGTGCTGTAAAGGATGGCGTCTGCGTCGATACCTCCATGGGTCTTACCCCTCTCGAAGGTCTCATCATGGGTTCCCGTTCTGGTGACATAGACCCTGCCATCATCCCCTATATGATGGACAATACCGGTATGTCTGCCCAGGAGATGGATAGCACTCTCAACAAGAAAAGTGGTCTTATCGGTCTTTGTGGCAGAAGTGACCGCCGTGATGTGCGCAAGGCTGCCCAAGAGGGCGACCAGAAAGCTCAGCTGAGCATTGATATGGAGTGCCTCCGCCTTGCCAAGTACATCGGTAGCTATGCCACCTTGCTTGAAGGGCGTGTTGATGCGATTGTCTTTACCGCAGGAGTCGGAGAAATGGCTCCCCACATCCGTAAGGGCGCTTGCAAGGGTCTCGAAATCATTGGAGCAAAGCTAGACCAACACAAGAATGAGGTCAGTTTCTGCCGCAATGGCGAGTTTGAGATTAGCACTGACGACTCTGCTGTAAAAATCTTTGTCATCCCCACCGATGAGGAGCTGGTCATGACCGAGGATGCCTTCGCCCTGATGGAAGGTACCTATGACATCCATACCAACTTCCACTACTCATTCGAGAATAAGGATTATAAGAATAAGAGCAGGGAACGAGACCTTGTCCTAAACATGCAGAAGAATCCTGAATTGAAAGATATTCTCGCTTTGCCCCAGTAAGGGACAAGGCGAGAACATAAAAAGTATACTGTATATCTTACAATATCTACAGTAAATACGTTTAGGGAGAAAGGACGCTCAAGCGTCCTTTCTCTTTGCTTCTTTCCTTATTGGAATCTTCAATTTCAGTTTGTGCGTTTAAAGCCTGGGAGTCATAAAGTCAAATGCTCATTCCCCAACGAAGCGAGAGAAGCGGAAGCATTACCATGGTTCCATTACCGAGCGAGGGAGGGGAAAGCAAGGTGAGATAAAGCGCCCATGCTGGGCAAACGAAAAGGAGGCA
>DMAO01000074.1:2090-7876 GCA_003446545.1 Sphaerochaeta sp. | reverse complement strand
ATGCCCCGCTGGTCATAGCCCTTGGCCCTGGCTTCACCGCAGGAAAGGACTGTCATGTGGTCATCGAGACCAAACGTGGTCACAGCCTGGGAAGGGTCATCAGGGAAGGCGAGGCCATAGCAAACACCGGTATCCCTGGCATAATCGCAGGCATTGGGCGCGAGCGCGTCATCCATAGCCCCGCTTCGGGTATCTTCAGCAGTGATCACAAAATTGGGGATCTGGTAACCAAAGGCGAAGTCATTGCTCATGTGGGAGAGACAGAGGTCCATGCATCGCTCGATGGTATGATCAGGGGCCTGCTCAACAGTGGCCTCAGTGTTCCCACTGGCTTCAAGATTGCAGACATCGATCCACGAGGCCTTGAAGCTGACTTCACCACAGTCAGCGACAAGGCAAAGGCTATCGGTGGGTCGGTCCTGGAGGTATTGGACAGCTTCCTGGCAAAACGATAAGGCCCTTATCGTATTGTCAGTGCCTTGTCTCCCTTCTTCTCCACACTTCCAATGATGGTGAACCCTGTTTCCCTGCAGTACTGTTGGGCATCAGAGTCTGGCATTGAGAACAACAGGCCACCAGAAGTCTGGGGATCATACAGAATATTCACCACCTCTTCAGGAAGGTCAGCAACAAACTGGACCTTGTCCTGGAGGTACTCCTTGTTGCTGAAGAGCCCACCCGGATTCAAACCCTGTCGGGAGTACTGCTTTGCCTCTGCAAACATCGGAACCAGAGCACTGTCCACAGCCATGGTCACTCCACTCGCAGAAGCCATCTCATAGAGGTGGCCCAATAGGGAAAAGCCGGTCACATCGGTAGCTGCATGGACACGAAAACCCTGCGCTTCATCCCGGGCATACTTGTTGAGCATTGTCATACTCTCTATGGCTTTCTGGGCAGCCTCTTCACTGGCCATACCTGCCTTTACAGCGGTGTTGATAATTCCTACCCCGAGACTTTTGGTCAGCACCAAGAGATCACCCTCAACGGCTCCCTCATTCTTCCAGACCGAACCCTCTTTGCCGAAGCCCGTAACACACAGACCGTATTTGATGGTGGGATCGCTTATGGTATGACCTCCTGCTATCACAGCCCCTGCTTCAGCAGCCTTGCTCTGTCCGCCAAGCATAATCTGCCTCATGACATCCAGCTCCAAGCCGGCTGGAAAGGTTATCAGGTTCATTGCAATCTTCGGTTCGCTTCCCATGGCGTAGATGTCACTGAGTGCATTTGCCGCCGCTACCTGACCAAAGGTAAAAGGGTCGTCGACCATGGGAGGGAAAAAATCCACCGTCTGGATCACCAGTATCCCGTCCTCAAGACGATACACTAAGGCATCATCACTATTTTCGTACCCCCCTACCAGTTCAGGGCAGGGGATGTGGGGCAGTGAATCCAACACTTCATGCAGTTGCGCAGGCGGAATTTTTGCCGCACAGCCGGCGGACTGTACTAGAGAAGTCAGTTTAACCATGTTCTATCCTTTGTTCCGAAGAGATAAGGCATGCCATGTGCTGCAATCACCTTATCCAACAGGGTGATGTTTCCTCTTCATTAAACCATTGTTTGAACAAACAATCAATGGATAACTTTTTGTATTTATGGTATGCTCCTTCCATGAAACGCTCGCTTTTCCCCTAGGATTACCAATTCACCTTGTAGTTTGTAAGAGAGGTAGAGCATATAAGGAGTCATAGTGAACCAGTATTATACAACCCTGCTTGAACGACTTAAGAAAGAGAGCCTTACTCGCAAGACAGTCCTCGAAGGGACGGGCATTGGGGACGAGGCACTCTTCGCAGGTACAGAGATGATCGCCTCGCTTGCCCATCAGAAGCATACCTGGCAGGAAGAGGGCCTTCTTACTGAGAGACTGGACTCTAAGGTCGAGCTTGTGCTCTGTGGAGGCGGCCATGTGGCCAAGGAGCTCTATACCCTGGCACAAGAGCTTGAGATGGAGATCAGCATCCTCGACGAGAGGAAGGAGTTCTGTAACAGCACCCTGTATCCAAAGGCCTCCCTTTATTGTGCCCCCTTTGCAGAGACGCTGAACAAGGAGCGGAGCTGGATAAAGCCCTACTTTGTCATCGTCACGCGGGGGCATGGCTTCGACCAGCTCTGCCTAGAGCGATGCTTGGCCCTCCCCCACTCCTATATCGGGATGATAGGCAGTAGGAACAAGGTGGCTATCACGTTGGACAACCTGAAGAAACAGGGCATCAGTGAGGAAACCCTACGTGAGGTGTACTCACCCATAGGGCTTTCGATAGGGGCTGTGACGGCCCCTGAGATTGCAATCAGCATACTGGCCCAGGTGATCAGCGTGTACAGAAAGGATACCGACAGTGTGCGCCTGGACCCAAGGCTCCTGAGGACACTAGCAGACAAAACAGGATACATACTTGCCCGAGTGGTCAAGAAGAGTGGGTCCGCCCCCTGTGAGGTAGGCTTCCAGATTGCTGTCTTTGGCGATGGGTCGAGTCAAGGTACGGTTGGAGGGGGTCTGGTAGAGGCCAATACCATAGAGCATGCAAAGGCGATGCTCAACGACAGGACCCTCCCCAACAGCGTCATCGTGTACGGTCTTGACAATACCAAGGCAGGCTCCCTTGGCATGATCTGTGGAGGAGAGGTCGCCCTGCTTTTTCAGCGGCAGTGATACGATCTGGCCGTCAGCTCAAAGGCATAGAACTCTTCTCCGTGGTCCTGGTCATAGAGGAAGTCCCAACATCCCATGCGATGGATGAACTCACCGCCGAAGCCTTTCTTGAAGGTGGTCAGGCTACTTAAGGGATGATCCCTATCCTCTGTGGGTGAGACCCCGAAGAGGTCGTAGCTTGTGCAGCCCCACGATCGGGCTTTCTGTATCGCACTCCACTGCAGGGCATAGGTACTCATACTGTTTCGTCTTGAGGAAGATGAGGCCCCGTAGAGGTACGTTGCCCTTCCCTCAGAGCGGGTGAGAAACATCGAAGAGAGAGGGACACCATCAAGATAGGCAACCAATAGGGAAAAGTGCGACTTCTCCGGTTCCGTAACAAACAACGATTCAAAAAACCTGAGGTCGTGCAACTGGATATTATTGCGCTGACAAGTTTCAGTGTAGAGAGCATAGAAGATAGGCAGGCTCTCGTGGGAAACCTCCCTGACCTCCACCCCTTTTCGTCTTGCGAGTCCGATATTGTAACGGGTCTTGCGGTGCATACGGGCGAGCAGGTCATCCTCACTTCCCCTGAGATCCACAAACATGGTGTCGCTTGGCAACTGGTCTGAACAGGACTTTCGGATCTGGTGCAAGGAGGTTCCCCAGTTAAGGCGTACCTGCTGTGACTGGAGGGAGATTTCCTCTTCATCCCAAATACGTTGCCAGGGAAGGTCATACCTGAGAAGGATACAGTTATCGGGTAACTTCTCTTGCAGTTGCAATGAGAGGTCTTCCAGGAAAGGACCCATCTTATCTTCCAATGGTTTGAGAGCAGGGCCGTAGGGAACATATCCAATGGTCTGAGTGCGGTTAATCGGGCTGAGAAGCACCAATACATCGTCCAGCAGGTAGGATGATCCACCTAAGCTCGATATGTCTGAAGAGCGGACTTGGATGTCGAAGGCTTTGGTCTGGTAGCCTTGGTTGTGTTTTACTTGCGACCAGAAAGAACTCTGGTGTACCAGTGGCGTTTCATACAGGAAAGATGTCTCTTTCTCCTGCAAAATGAGATTCATCGCATTCTCCCATAAGCGTTATGCAATGTAAAACCATAGCACACAAAACTGGAGGTGTGAAGAGGCATATGCTTGCACACTATAACCACAAGATATACAGGTGCATGGCACCTGTATATCTTGTTTTAAGAGGATTAGGAAGATACCGAGAATTTGAATGAAAGGCGGAAAATCATCTGGGAAACCCTTGGTTATTTTACCGAAGAGAAGTACGTTTATAGAGTGAGGAGGCTTTATGGCTAGAAATATTGCTTTTTACAGGTGTCCCGTATGCCACTCTATTGTGGAGCTGGTTGAGAATGGGGGGCACTCATTGGTCTGCTGTGGGCAACCGATGGAGAGGATGAAGGTCAGGGAAAAGGGTGAAGGTTCTGAGTACCATGCTCCTGAGCTTAAGCGTCGTGACGGCTTGCTTTACGTCAATGTGGGCAGCAAGCCTCATCCCCAGTCAGACGATCATCATATAAAGTTTATCATATTCGTTACAAAACAAACGGTACGGCGCAGCGACATCAAGAGCAATAGTATGGCAACCGCTGTCTTTACCGATAAGGATCATGGAGATGTCTATGCATACTGTTCAACACACGGATTATGGAAAACCTCATTCTGAATCACTACTTATAGTAGTCGATATGCAGAAGGATTTTGTGTACGGCCCCTTGGGAACCGAAGAGGCTCGGGCTATTGTCCAGAAAACCAAGGAAAGGATAGCTTCCCATACAGGCGAACTCTGGTTCACCCTTGATACGCACCACGAGGACTATCTCCAAAGTGAAGAGGGTAAAAACCTGCCGGTCGAACACTGTATCAAGGGAACCGATGGCCATTCCCTGATAGATGCATTGCAGGCTTTTGCAGCGAAGGGGAGGTTCTTTGAAAAGCCAACCTTTGGATCGGTGGAGATGGCAAGGACCCTTTCTGAGCGTCCTGACATTAAATCTGTCGTTCTTGTGGGTGTCTGTACAGATATTTGTGTCATCTCCAATGCCCTGCTGTTGAAGGCCTTTAGGCCTGATCTCTCCATCACTGTAGACAGCACTTGTTGTGCAGGGAGTACTCCTGATAACCATACTGCGGCGCTAGTTGCTCTGAAATCTTGTCAAATTGTTGTTATTTGAACTCTTTTTCTCACATCTGTGATGGACAAATAGAGGCAACCCCTTGTAGGATTGTGGATACAGACATCTTAGAAGGAGGCTGCTCATGGAACAGTCCTTATCGTATGTTCTGGTGACCCCCTATACTGTCGCAAAAAGTCGTACAGGAGGGGTTTTGTCCAGGCTCTTATCACGCATATCTTTGGAACTCGTTGGTGCTCAGATGATCGCCATGGATCTGAAAATAGCTCAAGATTATGCTTCAATCATCCGAAATCGTGAGAAGGCAGAAAGCTTCATAGCATCTGTCATACTGGGAGATTATGTCGAGCAAAATCTCGCACCCTCCGGTGGCTACCGCCATCGCTCCCTGCTCTTGGTATTCCGTGGCGAAGACCCTTGCACCCAGCTTGCCCAGGTATGCGGAGCCTTCCAGCCTGATTATAGTGCTGTAGAGCTGGTCACAGGACAGTCAATCCGTGACACCTATGCCGACCTGATCTTTACCGATGAGAGGAAAACCACAGTTTCCTACTTTGAACCTGCTGTCCTTACCGCCCTGACCCAGAGTGAGGCAGACACTACCCTTTCCCTATTCACCTCTTGGTTGCCTGCACAGAAGAATATCATTGAAACCAGACATAAGAATGATAGTACAGAGAGAACCTTGGTCATCATCAAGCCGGACAACTGGAAGTATGCTTCCTCGCGCCCCGGAATGATCATAGATATGTTCTCCAGGACAGGACTGCGCATCATTGGCATGAAAGTGCTGAAAATGTCCGTTGCCCAGGCCCTGAAGTTCTATGGTCCCATCAAAGACGGCCTCAAGAAAAGACTTGCACCTGTGTATGGTATGCAGGCTCGGGAACTGCTGGAAAGGGACTTCAACATCCTGCTTCCCGACCAGCTGCAGGATATCCTGACCGAAAGCTTTGGGGACATGTACTCCGAAGAGCAGTTCGA
>DMAO01000074.1:0-2066 GCA_003446545.1 Sphaerochaeta sp. | reverse complement strand
CCTGGTCTGGTAAAATGCATGGTCCTCGTCTATGAAGGCGTCAATGCAGTGGAAGAGATCCGCAACATCCTTGGACCTACCAATCCAGAGAAGGCCCCAGCTGGAACCATCAGGCGGGAGTTTGGCACAAACATACGTGTCAATGCGGCTCACGCTTCAGACAGTCCGGAGAATGCAGTAAGGGAGATGGATATCCTGGAATTGGAAGTCAATCCTCTGGTAACCCTCCTTAAAGACTATATCTCCACCTCCCTGCCCCCTACAGTAATCGCTTCTCACCAACCAACTCCCTGAGATGGCTGGCATCCTGGGTAACCTCTAAGGTTCCCAGGTAAGAGAGTTCTACATTGCGTACTGCAAAGTACTCAATGTGGACAAACTTACCCCCTACAGTCAGATAAAACTCAGCAGAATCCTCACTCCCATCTTTGAAGGAAGTGAGGATTTTCTCTACAACTGCCACACTCTTCGGGGGGTGGCAGTTTTGTACCATGCGTCCAATCAGCTGGGGCGATCGTGGAAAGATCCTATGGGGAGGGTCAGAGTAGAACTGCAAGCGATCATCACTGCCTATGAATGCGATATCCAGGGGCAACAGCCTGAATATCTGCTCCAATACAGCAAGATCAAGAGAACCTGTGGGAGAGACAAACAGAGCAGGCTGTAACCTGGTCTGTCTGTCGACCTGGACATCGGCAGGTATTCCTTTCTCTGTTGCCCTTTCTTTGGGAATGGCCCCATAGGCAACAGGGAATAGGATATGCTCTTCCCGGTAGAGCAATGTCTGTACGTGGGAATAGAACTGCCCAAAGGTTTTCCAGAACTCTGCAAGAGAGGAAGGCCCGGACAATACCTCTTTTCTCAAGGCAAGAGTCCTGTCCTGCAGAGCCCACATCAGCTTCACACAGCTATGGTGGGCCTCTGCCATTTCAAAGAGGGGAAAGAGCTCATTTTGCAGGCGTACGTAGTGAGAAGAGAGCATGTCATTTGAGGCGATCAATGCCTTGAGGGTTCCAAAGCTTTCAGATTGCACTGGTCCTTTCACCGTTGAGCTCTCCTTTGTCCCATCGGCATGTTCTTGCACGCTTCTTTTCCCAGTCTGCTGAATTGCCATGGAGAGCCTCTGCATGTGTGAGGAGAATTCCTGAAGCTCTCTGTTTTCAGCACTCAGAGAGTAGATCAGATGCTCTTTTGGATATGTTGGTTTTAGATAGGCCTCCAAGGACTTGCTGACCGAGCGGATAAACTGGGATACAGGTGCCGCCAGGCTCTCCACATCCACACAACTGCTTAAGATATGGTCCAGGACGTCGTTGACCTCAAAGGGATTCGTACTATGCAAATCAGCCTCATAGGCTTGGAATTCAGCTTTACCTGCTTGTTTGCTGATGAGCAATTCAAGGTATTCGATAAGACGTATGGTGCGTGTATTCTCTCTCTGTAACAGTTCCATGGCTACTCCCTGATGATCTGGTGTTCTTATGTCAGTATATATGAAGTGTGTGCCAAGAGAAGGTTTTTTATGGGTGAAAGGTTTTTTATAGGGTGTAAATCTTACCAGGTTGCTTTATCGGAATTATGATTAGTCCCATGAATCATCGCTCTATGCTCATATGTATTGGTTCACTCCTAGTATCCTGTTCCTGTGTCCTTGGAGCTTCACCTACCCTATATATGCTGAGCCTCTTTGCCAACGAAAGCATTACCAGCAGCTCACCTTATGGAGCCAGGATTACAATAGGGTTTGATGAAGACGCCCAGCATGGTTCGATGAGTTTTCGTGTACAACATCCTGAGAGCAACGTGACATTGCATGGAGAGCATAGGTTCCATGGACATGATTCCCTTCTTACAGGATCACTTTTGGCCAACCTTGCCTATTTCTCCCATGCCCAGGATAATGGAGCGACCTCACTTACCGCAGCATATGTCCTTACTGCCAGTACACCTTCCAAAGAGTGGCCTACCCTCCTGAGGGTGGGGGTTGGGGCACATGCGACCAACTTCTGGTCGAGAAGCTATGACAAAAGCCTCTGGAGTATATCCCCCCATATTTCTCTCTCCCT
>DMAO01000045.1 GCA_003446545.1 Sphaerochaeta sp. | reverse complement strand
AGGCTTCCCAAGAGACTCGATCCTGCGTCCGAGCCATGGAGCAAGGTTGTCGCCAGGCTCAGGCTGTCATGGATCTGCTCGTAGGAAGAGATGGTCCGTATCTGTTCGGCAAGCTCCTCATCCTCACCGACCTGGACATTTGCCTTGGATATCTCATCAACGGCGAATTTCAGGAACTCCGCTTCCCTCTCACTGTCCTGCAGGTTTTTCTTGAGCTGTTTCTGTTCCTGTTCGAGGCTCTGCACCTGTTTGAACAGCTCCTGGTAAGCTTGTTTTTCTGCATGGCAGTTACCGAAGGCATCGAGCACCAACAGCTGGTTTGCACTGGAGAGCAGACTCTGGTGGTCACGCTGTGCACTGATGTCCAAGAGCTCCTCACCTAGGAGGGTTAGGTCGCCACGGGTTGCAGCCCTTCCCTGGATGGATGCACTGGAACGTCCGTTGCTCCTGACACTTCTACAGAGCAACAGAGCCCCATCATCGAGAGCAAGCGCATTTTCACTGAGATAGGAACCAATCACAGGGGGAACATTGTCTCCCAGGAAGAAAGTGGCACTGACTGTTGCAGAGTCACAGCCGCTTCTGATGGCTTGTGCATCGGAGCGTTCTCCCAGCAACAGGGCAAGAGCTCCAAGTAGTATGGACTTACCCGCTCCTGTTTCTCCGGTAATGACACTGAAGCCCTCACCAAAATTGATGGCTACATCATCAATGAGTGCGTAGTGATGAATTTCAAGGCGCTCAAGCATGGAGACCTCCTCCTGACCAGTTGAGTTTATCACGTATTACTTCTATATAGTTACGCCTTTCGCTTGTGACTAGGAGCGCTTTACTTCTCGATTTCTCAACAATGATGACATCTTCATCGTGTAAGGTGCAGGTTTGCTGACCATCGATGGAGAGCATAATGCCGGTCCGCTGACCCTTGAGGATGGTAATGGATACCTTTGACTCGCCACTGATGACCAGGGGTCGGTGTGATAGGGTAAAGGGGCACACGGGGGTGACGATAAGCGCAGAGAGGTCCACATCAAGGATAGGCCCCCCTGCCGCTAGGCTATAGCCGGTGGAGCCTGTAGGCGTTGCGATGATAAGCCCGTCAGAGCGAAAGAACCCTGCATGGGTCTTTCCGATGGAAAGGGAAAGGTTGATGACCTTGCTGATGCCACTAGAGGTCACGACCATTTCATTAAGGCCATGGCCAGAGAATATCCGCTGCCCTTCCCGTATGACGGCAACACGGACCATGAGTCTGCGACTGATGGAGTTGCGTCCGTTGAGGTAGTGTTCGATGGCTTCTTCCCACTCATCGACAGAAATCTCGGTGATATAGCCGAAGGTTCCCAAGTTGATGGCCAAAATGGGAATGCCCAGATCCTGTAGGTACCGGGCACAGTAGAGCACCGTTCCGTCCCCTCCTAGACAGATGACCAAGTCTGTGCCGTCTTCAACCACTAGTGCCTCATTCTCCTCACAGGTGCGGAATATCGTGGCATGTATAGTCCTCTCCTCAAGATAGCGAGCTATCGTCTCTGAGAGTTCATGGGAAGCTGTCTTTTGCCAATTGGCTATGATGAGCACCTTGTGCAGTGTTCGTGTATTCATGGCTACTCCTTAGGGCAAGTGTGAGATCACTTTCATCAGCATCTCGACATCACCCTGTCTGAGAAACGGATAGGTCGGGAACGAGAGAGCCCTCAGAAGAGCGGGCACTGCATTCGGAAACACATCGAAACGTTGGCTGTGGAGAGTCCCAAGGCTATCAGAAAAGGTCTTCTGGGCTGATACCTGATATTTATTCGCAAATTTTATGGCATCCTCGGCCTTGGAGTCCAGGACAACACAAAAGCCGTAGCCGTTTGGTTCGAAGTCAATGTTTCCTATGCCAAACAGCTTATGGGGGGTTTTCAGAAGGGATTGGCGAAAAAGAGTATAGAACTCCTTTCTCTTAATCATCTGGAATTGAAGATTGGCAAGTTGGATGATACCCAAGGCAGCATTCATGTCAGGGAGCTCCTCATACCTGCGAACCTCTCTATAGAGATTCTGCAAGGGTGCGGCGAATGCACTGTCATTGAAGACCAGAGCGGCGCCTCCTGCGGTGGAGATGAGGCAGTCCTGTTCGAAGGCGCAGACAATAAGGTCTCCAAAGGAGCCTGCCTTGGTCTCCTCATAGGTGCTTTCAAGGCTCTGGCTGATATCTTCTATGACCTTCACACCCAGCTGACGATAGTCACATCCGTAGGGAATCTGGCACAGAGGCTCATGGATAAGGAGAGCCGAAGCTCCTTCTGATACAAGTCTTGTTGCTTCTGAGAGGGAGAGACAGCCATGTTCAGGATCGATATCACCAAGAAGGACCTCAGCGCCAAGGCTCTGTATGGCAACTTCATATACACGGGGGGAAAGAATGCTCACCCCTACTGTACTTCCCTTTCCTATATTGCAGAGCTTCAGAGCGGCGACGAGGGCATCAACATAGCTTCTGAGTGCTATGCCTTCCTTTGCGCCTACCAGGGTGCAGAACTGCTTGAGAAACTCTTGAGCCCTTTCTCCAGGACCTATCCTCTCGTCAACCATGGTCTGCAGTACGGCATCCATATCCTTTCTGCGTATGGTGGGTTTGTAAAATGGGATCAGTGCCACTCTTTCCTCCTCGCCCCAGTATACCTGCTATTGCAGTTGGTTTCCACAGAATACCAAGAAAGAGAGAAGAGAGCAAATCATAAGCCCTAGGCAGTACTGACTATCAAGAGACAAGGGAATAGGTACACGTTCACCGTTACAGGTACGGTAAGAGGAAGTAACCATACGATGTAAATCATGATCCTTTGTGCGTGCAAGCCTGCTGTGTTATCTAGAGTAACAAGAGATTTTTTTTAAAGAGTAATAGAAAAATATTTCTTGTATTTCTGTCACAAATTGTATATACTTTTTGTGACACTATAAGGGGGAGTCAAATGGAACAAAAAACTACAATGGCTCAAATTATAAAGCTAATTTCCAATAAAAAACCCGGTACAGTCTTTACGGCACGAGATTTTCAGGATGTTGCAGAAAATTCTGCCATTCGCCAAAGTCTCAAGCGGCTTACAGAAAATGGTACTATCCGTCGCATTGCACATGGTATCTATGACAAACCGGGGTTCAGTCCTTTCCTTAACGAATTAGAAGAGGCAGACATCTACCAGACAGCTCAAATCATTGCTCGCAATAATAACTGGACAATTGCACCAAGCGGTAATATTGCACTCAATCTACTGGGACTCTCTACACAAGTCAGTTCAAGCTGGTCTTTTGTTAGTGACGGTCCATATAAAGAATATACGATTGGATTCAATACCATAGAATTCAAGCATCGGGCAAACAGAGAGATTACCGGTATGTCTGAAAAAACCATACTCATTATTCAGGCACTAAAAACGTTGGGAAAGGAGAGGATAACAGATACCCAACTTGCCAAAATACAAAAGCAATTGACTGTCAATGAAAAAAAGGAATTACTACTTGAATCCCGTAATGCTTCTGCATGGATTGTTGAAGCAATACATGCAATCTGTAAAGAGATATGAGTATGCATAAATTAACAGCCCATTAGAAATATATGCTTTGGGTTACCCGTACTTCAGCAAAACAAAAATGCTGGTATCTGGACAAATAAAGGCCCGGCGGCTAC
>DMAO01000058.1 GCA_003446545.1 Sphaerochaeta sp. | reverse complement strand
ACCCATAGGGATTCCTTCCCGTTCTCCTATGTGAAAATCGATGATAAGGCAGCTGCAGAAACCGCCACAAAATACTTGATAGACAAAGGACATACTAAAATCGGATTGATTACAGGCACACCTGATGACCTCATTGCCGGTAAGCCAAGAATCGAAGGATACCAAAAAGCCCTTTTTGAATCTGGCATACCTCAAGACCCTACCCTCATCGCATATGGGGATTTCCATTACTTCAGCGGGATAGCTGCAATGGAGGAACTCTACAAGGCCCATCCCGACATAACCGCTGTATTTGCCACCAGTGATGAAATGGCTTTAGGTGCACTAACCTGGATGCACAAGAATGGGATACAGGTTCCTGAGCAGATCTCTATCATTGGATATGACGATACCCTTGATGCCCAGATTGCTTATCCAGCCCTGACTACCATTCATCAGGGAATTGAGGAGCTTGGAACAGTATCTATGAAGCTACTATCAGAAAACCAAAGGGAACAACAGATCATACTGCCCCACTCTGTTAAGGAGAGGGATTCTGTCCGGGATAGAAGTGAATGAGTTTTTTTTATAATGTTACGTAAACGCTTACGTTAGAAGTATTGAAGATATATCGGAGGATTCATGAAACAGTTTGACAGGGACAGCCTTCTTGCAATGCAAAAAGATAGTATTGAACTTTTGCTTACTCACCAGCATCCATCTGGGAGTTTCATTGCTGGCCCTCACTTTAGCCAATATACGTACTGCTGGTTACGCGATAGCGCCTATATAGCGTATGGCCTGCTGCTCGCACATGAGACCGAATCAACAAAACGGTATATTTCCTGGGCCGCTCAGATACTCGAGAACAATGAAGAGAAGATCAAAAGGTTAGCAACTCTGATCTTACAGAATTCTCCATTGGAGGACCGTGACTTGTTGGGAGCCCGCTTTTCCCTTGAGGGCGAAGATGACCCGACAGATTGGCCAAACTACCAACCTGACGGATACGGGTCTTTACTCTGGCTTATAACCCAATACCTAGAAGCCACAAACAGACAAGCAATCCCTTTAGAATGGAAAAAGGCAGTATCCCTTACTGTTCAATACATTGTGCTTGTCTGGGAATTGCCATCAAGTGATTGTTGGGAGGAATTCCCTGACAAGCATCATGTATCAACTCTTGCCTGCCTTGCGGGAGGACTACGTGCCATTGCACCTTTTTTGGAAAGAGAAGAAAAGGAAACAGCTCGCACTACAGAAACTGCTATCCGTACCTATATTCTCTCTCATGCTGAAAAAGAAGGCTATTTCCCAAAGTTCATAGGCAGTTCATTAGTTGATTCCAGTCTTGTTTGGCTTTCCACACCCTATCACGTGTTTGAATCGGAACATCCATTCATGGAAAAGACACTAGACCTGATCGAAACAGATTTGTTACACAAAGGAGGTACGCAGAGATATACAGAGGATACGTATTACGGAGGAGGCCTTTGGTTGCCTCTTTCCGGGTTTTTGGGATGGCATTACCTTGAGACAGACCGTCTGGAAGAGGCAGAGAGCCTTCTTGAATGGATGGTAGCCCAAGGTGACCATCTAGGCCATTTGCCAGAACAAGTCACGACTTTTACCAACAACCAATTGATGATTTCACCATGGGAAGAACGTTGGGGAGCTATTGCTTGTCCGCTGTTATGGTCACATGCCATGTTTTTGATCTTACATTTCAAGATTTTGCAGTATAATTTAAAAGGAGAGAAGAAGTATGAAAAAGAAAACGTATCTAGGTAAGTTGTCGGTTCTGATAACACTGCTCGTGGTGATTTTGCTTCCCTTAGGGGCCCAAGGCGCAAAGGGAACACAAGACAACATCAGCTATTTCTCAGGTAGGGTTGAAACAGTCGAGTGGGATACCCAACAAGTTGAGAATTTCGAAAAACTCAATCCTTCCATCAAGGTGGAGTACGAATTCCAGAAGGATGCATCAAATGTCATAAAAGTTAAGATAGCATCTGGCCAAGTTCCTGATATATCCACTGTAGTTACCCAGGATTTCATTGACACCGGTTTGTATATGGACCTTTCGGATCAACCCTTCTGGGATCGCATCCTTCCTTCGGTAAAGGACCTGTGTACTGATCTCAAAACGGGAAAACAGTATAAGGTCGCAACTAACATCACCATGGGAGGTCTTTTCTATAACAAGCAACTTTTTTCAGAGCTTGGACTCAAAGATGCCCAGAACTGGAAGGAATTCGTTGCCAATCTTGAGGCTATCAAAAGAGCCTACCCCGACAAGACTCCCCTGTTCCTTGGAGGAAAGGATTCGTGGACCCTTGGACATCTGATTGAATTCTGGGCTCATGGAGTTGCAAAGCAACAACTGGGGATACCTGGTTCAAGACAGGCCTTTTTGGATAATGCTGTCAGGTGGGATGCCCCCAATGGAATTATGGAGAATTTTGCCAAGGCGTTGCTTGAACTGAGAGACAAGCATCTGATCAATGCTGATGCCATCACAGCAACGTACGATAATCAGAAGGAAGCATTTGCCAGCGGTGAAGCTGCCATGATCAACCAAGGCATGTGGGTTGTCGGAGATATCATCAAGTTGAACCCAAAGATGGAAACCAATATCGGGTTCGGACCCTTCCCTTCTGTCGTCCCCGGACTCAAATCCATGGTCCTTTGTGCTGAGGATTCAGTGTATGCTGTCTCTGCAACAACACAGTCTCCTGATGCAGTCTTTGCATTCTTGGAGTATCTCTTCCAACCGGAAGTGCAGAAGTCCTTCAGCGAAACCAGAGGTATCCCTTCCTCCTTTATTGATGTAGAGGCAGATTGGAGTCCAATAAAGGATGATGCGACCAGACTTGTAAACAGCTATGTGAACATCAACTTCTCCACAGAAGCACCTTCAGGCCTTTCTGTAGATGACACAGGAAGACTCATCCAGAAATTGCTACACGGTGACTATGCTTCTCCTGCACAGTTCGCAAAAGAGTATCAAAAGATTTGGGACAGTGCATATGCAACCAGCAATTAACAAGCATCGGTTTTTGCATCCCAATACAGGGTCTTGGCATCGCTATATGGCGGTGCCAGCCCTGGTATTGTTCTCACTATTCTTTCTATACCCCCTCTCAAGGGGGGTATGGACCAGTTTTACAGCTTGGGATGGTTTCTCTACTCCCAAGTTCATCGGCCTGGCCAATTACAAGGAATTTTTCCAAGACAGCAGAGCCTTGAGGGACATCCAGAATACAGTACTTTTCGCCCTGGGGAGTGCCCCCTTACTAAACATAGCAGGACTTCTTTTGGCCCTCCTGCTAAACCGCACATTCAAGGCCCGGACAACTGTTCGATCTCTGCTGTATTTGCCAGCAGTGATAAGTCCTATGATCATGGGGTCAATCTGGTATCTTCTACTCCAACCCAGGCGTGGTCTTCTGGCAATCCTCCTGCAACAAATTGGGTATGGATCCACTTCAAACTGGATGTTATCCGGATCGAGTGCCATGATTGTCATAGTCCTGGTCAATGTCTGGCAATATGCGGGAATGACTATGATAATCTATCTTGCAGGTCTACAGGCAATACCTATTGAGCATTACGAAGCTGCTGAATTAGAGGGAGCTTCAAGGGGTAATATATTCAGGTTTATAGTTTTACCCCAGCTTACCCCTGCCCTGAAGATCAATGTAATCACCAATATTATCGGATCCCTTTCAGTTTTTGATGCAATCCTTGCCCTTACAGATGGAGGCCCCGGCTATGATACAGAATCACTGAGCATATACATCATGAGAATGTGTTACGGGAACAAGACAGGGTACTCCACCGCCGTTGCCCTGATTCTCTTTCTCATAATCCTGATTCCAGTCCTTTTCTCCCTACAGTTCTTCAATGCAAAGGAGAAGGCATGATGAAAAAACGAGACGCCCTTACCTACCCTCTCTACCCTGTTGTCCTGGTCATCGCACTGCTGGCACTAATACCCTTTTTCTTCTTATTCGTCCTAGCCTTAAAGAATCAGGAAGGGGGCCTTTCTTCCATACGATTGATTCCAGATTTCAACTGGACGAACTTCCCAAATGCCTGGAAAGCTGGCGACCTTGGAAAGGCAATGATGAATAGCATCATTATGACCGGAGGAGGAATTGCAGTCCTGATAGTTTTTTCCGCTATGGCAGGCTATACGATCGCACGTTTTCCCTCTGTACTCAACAGAATCATATTTGCCATACTTCTTGCCTGCATGATGATTCCAGGCATCATCAATACGGTGCCGCTCTATACGCTGCTCATCCGACTTCGCGGGATTAACACCTATTGGGCAATGATCTTTGTCATGGCCACAAACGCCTTGCCTTTCTCCGTCTTTCTCTATTCGTCTTTCATACGTTCCATCCCCATCTCCCTCGAAGAGTCTGCAATCATTGACGGGTGTTCTTGGTTTGGCGCTTTCTGGAGAATTACCATGCCCCTTCTCGGTCCGGTCACCTCCTCTGTTGTAATATTGCAAGGAGTCGGCATGTGGAATAACTATGCCCAAGCAGTATTTTTCTTACAGGACAAGGCCCATCGGAACATTCCCTTATCAATATCCCTCTTCTTCCAACAATATGGAGCAAACTGGCCTCTGATGGCTGCGGCAGCCACGTTAGGGTTACTCCCTGCGGTACTCATGTTCATATTTTTCCAAAAGTTTTTTATCTCTGGGATCACAACCGGATCAATTAAAGGATAATTCTTATGGGCAACAACCTACAGCTTCACTTCTGGCCTCTCATACCCCGTCTATCTGCTGAAGACAGATCCATCCCTTTGATGATAGAGGTGTCTGGGATAGGGTCCTCTCCTGATCTCTGTTCTTTTGTTCTTTGCATTGACCGTCTCGGTCATGAGCTGCTCACAATACATTGGGAAACATACCTTACTGCTACTGCAAGCTCTGACATAGTCCGCTTTGAACATACCATCGCATTGCCTTCGAAGAAAAACCCAGAAGGCCAGCAAGCTGGATTGGGCCTCTTCCTTTCAGTCATCACCTCAGAAGGACATTCTGCCCAAGCTAAAACAGCAATCGATTTTGGGATACATACCGTACGGTATGGGTTCCTGTGCAATTTCGCCAGCAAAGACCTGACAACCAGAGAATCCAGTGTTGACTTCCTCTTACAACAACACTGCACGCATATCCAATTCTATGATTGGTCCTACAGACCGCACAAGTACCTACCAGAATCCAATGAAAGTAATGGGCCCTGTTTTGCTGACCTTATGGGAAAATCTATAGACATCAATACGGTAAGGGCCGCTATCTCCTTACTTCACACCAGAGCAATGTATGCCCTTGCCTATGGGGCTGTGTATGCAGCCTCCCAGGAATATCTAGAAGGCCATCCAGACCAGGGCCTGTATGATATCAACCAAAGGCCAATTGACCTTATCAAACGATTTTTCATCATGAATGTTTCTGCTGGGAACCCTTGGAGGAATTGTCTCTATGAACAATATGCAGATGCCATCAACACCCTCAGCTTCGATGGCATCCACATGGATACGTATGGGTACCCTAAGATTGCATTCGACTATGCAGGCAAGAGAGTATACCTTGATAAGGAATTCGTTTCCTTGATAGATGATTGGGCAAAGAACAATAGCCGAAACATCTTCAATAATGTGGGAGGCTGGCCATCAGATCTCACAGAGGCCTGCACGCAGGAGGCAATATATCTAGAAGTATGGGATCCCCATACAGAATACAGACACCTTAGGCAATTGGCTCTTGAACATCAGAGGTTCAAGAAACCACGTGTATTTGCAGCCTATTCCCTTTCCTACAAAGATGTGGATACCCAAGATTCTTCCCGTGCTTTGGCTTCAACCTGTCTCCTTATGGCTACAGTCTATGCTCATGGATCTACCTTACTGCTCTTTGGAGAGGATGGTGGCATCCTCACCCAGCCGTATTATGTGGACCATACAGTTCTCAATCCCAACGACAGAAGAATCCTCACCCAATATACCGACTTCTCCGTCCAATATGGGGAATTGCTCTTTGGTACGTCTCTAGTCGATATAACAGAGAGCTTTGCAATAGGGGAAAACCGTGAATTTTCCTTCTTTATCCATGAAGAGGGGAAAAGAACGCCTACGACGAGGGTTTCTTGTGATGGGCAACCCGATACCCTATGGCCCATAGTCCACATGAACAAGAAGCGGATTGTCATCAATGCTCTCAATCTTTTGGATCAGGACAATGTTCGGTGGAATGAAGGGAAGAATCCTTTCAAAGGAGGAGTATCCGTCACCATACAAATCCCCCTCTACTCACGAGCGATGAACGTGTTCACAGCCTCCCCTGAAGTGGACGATGGGAAGGCCCATCCCTTGGAATGGAAAGAGACAACCGGTATTCGGGGACCTTCTGGTGAAATGACCTTATCTTTGCAATCTTTTTGGACGTTGGTATGGGCAGAGCTCTAAGGGCTCAAAGATAGGAGTGAATACTTGGCAAAATTCACTTTGGGACACTAATAGTTCACAACCCTTACAGCAGATGCTTCCTTATCAAGAAGGGAGAGATCATACAGGAATATCGTGACACCCAAAAGGTCTGCACACCCACCACAGCTGATCCTCCTCTCGGTGAAAACCCTATCCAACTCTTCGATAAGCTTCATGCCATCCTCTGTGAAGGCTCCTCCTTTCTGAAGGATATGGTGAGCACTCATCTGGACATACTCGAGGGTCTTTGCACCGTGGCGGTAGAGCACATTGGTATCGGTGACATTCGCCATAAGGGCGAGCAACACCTGAAGGCGTGCAAGATTGGGATCACGGCCCTGTCTCAGGTATTCTGCATACCAGGGAAGGGAAAGCTTTCTCACTGATACAAAGCCATCTATCACCTCACCGCGAATCCCTCTGATACCTTGCTTTGCATACAGTTCTTCACCGTGGGTACTGTTGGTTGACTTGAGGATCTGTCTGAATTCATCTTCTAGGGTATGCTTTGTCATGTCTGTTGCCAACGAACAGAGCAAATCAGTATCGCTAGAGTTGTACTGGGATGTTGCATATCCAGAAACTGCACAAAGGATGCCTACACTGAAAAGCATACCCTTATGGGTATTCACACCCCTGGTTGCAGAGAACATTGCCTCTTCAGCCTTAAGACCTATCTTACGAACCTCTCTGAACAAGTCAGGCAAAGAGCCTTTCCATACGTTCCCCAATTCACCCATTTCCCCAAAATAGGGCTCCAAGGCATAGGCACTCTTCTCAAAGGTATGGTAATCCATATCGGTATGCCCACCACTGCCCAGGCGGTCAACCAGACCAGGTTTGGGTGTAGTGTGCACCTCTTCAAGTAGGGCTTTTGTCGCCAAGAGCTTTATTTGTTTCATATCAGCTCACATTTTTTTGAGAAAAAGCACCAACTCTTTCTCAGTCAGTGCCAACAAATCCTCAAGGCTATGCCTTTCGCTTCGGGCACACTCCTTTGCCGGTCGGTTACACAGAAGACACCTCCGTTGCTCCAGTGTGATATCCTTACGTGTTATGGCTATCCCATCGCTATCCTTCAAGTCAAGATCTAACCAGCGTCCAATGGGAAAGACCTGCTCAAAGAAAGCAAGCCTACGCTTGAGAGCGTAGAGGTTGGTCCCACCCAGTACGATGAAATATCGTTCTGGGCCGGTTTCCTTTTGCTGTTCCAGAACCTCTTCAAGCACACCTTGGTTGCGTTGCACAAAGGCTTCCATAGCCTTGTCAAAGCAGGCCTGTATCAGATCACTGTTCTTGTGTGGACCAGGAATATTCATGGTACAAGAGACAAGAGGAGACATATGCTTCTCAATCAGAGAGGTCTGCATTGCACACCGATCCTCTCGGGCTTGTAATATCTCTTCTAACGTAGCCATAGATTAATCCTCCATTTCCTGTTCATCCTTTACCTGGTAGATAAGGTCTATGACAGAGCCGTCCCGATAGGTGACCACCCCCACCACACGGTCGGTGTAGGCGATGGGAGTCCCCTCTCCTACAATCCTCTCTGCCTTGTCCCTAAGGTCCTCGATCGTGCACAGCTCTATCCCAGATGCATCCATCATCTTGATAAGGTCGGTGCGGATGGGATTAACTGCAATTCCTTGGTCAGTGACCACAATGTCGATGGTCTTGCCGGGGGTGACGATGGTATTTACCCTATCCACAATAGTGGGAATACGTCCCCTGGTGAGCGGACACGTTATGATTGCAACCGATGCACCGGCAGCTGTATCACAGTGCCCTCCGATTGCCCCCCTGATCACCCCATCAGATCCGGTCAGTACGTTCACATTGAAGTCGACATCAATCTCGAGGGCTGAAAGAACCACAAAGTCCAACTGGTTTACAGCCGATCCCTTGCTGTTGGGACTAGCATAATAGGAAGCGGAAATCTGCTGGTGAAAGCGATTGTCCTTCAGAGAACGTGCCGCCTCAAGGTCAAAGGACTGGACATCAAGGATTTTCTTGATGAGGCCTTCCTCATGCAGCTGTACAATCTGTCCAGTTATCCCTCCAAGGGCAAAACTCGCCTTGATCTTTTTCTTGAGCATCTTTTCTTTCATGAAGCGCACCGTTGCAAGACTTGCTCCGCCGGAGCCCATCTGTAGGGAAAACCCATTACGGAAAAAATCAGTGGCCTCGATGACCTCAGCGACTTTCTGGGCTATCATCAGCTCCTTGGGGTTGGTCGTATACCGTGTCGCACCGCTCATGATGCCACTGGGGTCTCCGATTGCATCGACTTCCACTATATAGTCAACATCTGACTCAGAGATACCAAACGGAACATTGGGAAACGGTACGATGTTGTCTGTAAGAATGACCACCTTCCTAGCATACTGGGCATCGAGCTTTGCATACCCCATAGCACCACAGATGATACCCTTGTCATTGTCACGGGAGTACCCGTTCGCATTGCCCAAGGGATCGCAAGAGGGTGCTCCGATAAAGGCAATATCAATGGGAAGCTGCCCTGTCTCAATTACGGCAGCACGTCCTCCATGGGAGCGGAAGACTACGGGAACCTCCATCAGACCATGGGAGATCGCTTCTGCAAGCTCCCCTCGAAGACCGCTCGTCTCAATCCTATGTACCACACCATTTTTTATATGCTCGATCAGAGGCTTATGAATATCTATCAGAGAGCTCGGGGCAAGGACCAAGTCCTTGATCCCCATCTCTGCTATCACAGCCATTACCTGGTTGATAACAAAGTCCCCATTGCGGAAGTGGTGATGGAACGAGATCGTCATCCCATCCTTGAGACCGCACAACCTGATGGCATCCTTCAGTGACGGCACAATCTTGTTGTCGCTGAGTTCGCGTTCATGACAGGTCTTCAGTTCCTTATAGACATGTTGGATATCAAAAGGAGTCTGAGTCTTCAACTCATCCATATGGGCAATTGCAGTAAGGTCAAAATTTGACATCACACATCTCCTAGCTTAGAATTTTGGCAGCTTTTGCCAGACTGATCACACGTTCCGCCCGAAGCACAATAGGACGGTCAATCATCTTTCCGTTGAGTGAGACGACCCCAGAACCACGTCTGTTGGCCTCTGCTATAGCTTCCATCACAGCCTTTGCCTTCTGGATTTCCTTGGTCGTAGGGGTAAATATATCGATGATCGGCTGAATCTGCCTGGGATTGATAACAGACTTGCCGTCAAAACCAAGCTGTTTGATATGCTTCGCTTCTGCAATCAGGCCTTCTTCATCGTTGACATCGGAAAAGACCGTATCAAGGGCGGATATACCCGCAGAGCGGGCAGCCTGTAAGATCATGCTCCTGGCAAACAACAGCTCAATCCCGTCAGGGGAACGGCTTGTCTTCAGGTCAGTCACATAGTCCTCAGCCCCTAAGGCTATGCCGATGAGGCGTTTGCTTGCCTTTGCAATGGCGGGGGNNATTGAGCACGCCTTCTGCACTCTCGATGGCAGCCATCATCTTGGTAGTGCCTACAGGCATCCCAATGGTCTTCTCTATCCGTTCGATCTGCTCTTCACAAAAGACAATATCCTGGGCAGTCTCAGTCTTAGGAAGCCGGATCACATCGATACGGGCTCTGACCATTGCCTCAAGATCATCTATGCCAATGGAAGTGTTCAGCGCATTAACCCTGACAACAAGTTCCTTATCCCCATAATCAATGGTAGTGAGGGCGTGAAAGACCAGACTCCGCGCAGCATCCTTCTGGGCATAGGATACGCTATCCTCAAGGTCAAACATGATACAGTCACAGGTATAGATATACGCATCCTTAATCATTCCAGGGTTGTTCCCCGGAACAAACATCATCGTCCTTCTGAGTTTTTCCTGCATGCTACACCTCCCACCGGTAATCAGTGCTCAGGCAGGCACGATATATGGCTGTCTTGACCCTAGCCTTGATGACACAGTCAAGGGCACCCTGATCGACAGCACTGATATCAGCCGCCGTCACCCCAAGCTTCTGCGCACACTCACGGATAACACCCCTGATCTGCTTACCGAACTGCTTTGACACAGAACTGGTCAGCTCTATGGTGATGCCCTCACCCGTTGGTTTGCTTACCGTGACCATGATATCACTCGATTCCATGGTTCCTGCCAAGCCAGTAGTCACTATCTCCATGAAAAACACCTCCTGTGTCTAGGCCTGAGCCTGTCTTTGCATCTTCCATTTCTTGAATGTTTTCTGGATAAGGGGCAGGAATATCGATCCTACAATCAGGATGAGCAGGATGATACAAATGGGAGAACTTGTGAAGATTTTCATACTGCCGTTGGAGATCTTATACGCTCGCCGGAAATACTGTTCCATACTGGTTCCCACAATGACCGCCAACACAAAGGGGCTCATAGGGAAACTGGCCTTGGTCATAAGGTATCCAAAGATACCAAATACCAACAAGAGATAAAAACTTGCAACTGACGATGCGATAGCGTAGGTCCCTATGAAGGTGAGTCCCAACACAATGGGGTACAACACCCTAGGGGGTACTGCCAATACCCGTACCAGTACCCCTGCCAGGGGGATATTGATGACTGCGAGAATGATATTCCCGACGAACATGCTTGCTATGATCGCCCAGA
>DMAO01000078.1 GCA_003446545.1 Sphaerochaeta sp. | reverse complement strand
ATGAGCTCAACCATGCCTCAATCATAGATGGGATTCGCCTCTGCAAGGCAAAGAGACTTCGGTACAAACACAGTGACATGGCATCCCTTGAGGATTGTCTGGTTGATGCCGAAGGATCGAGAAGGGTTCTCATTGCGACAGACGGCGTTTTCTCCATGGATGGGGATATTGCCAAATTGAAGGAAATCTGTGACCTTGCCGACATCTATGGGGCACTGGTCATGGTCGATGATTCCCATGCCACAGGATATATCGGCAAGCATGGTAGGGGAACCCCTGAGGCCTGTAACGTGGAAGGGCGTATCGATCTCATCACCACCACCTTTGGAAAGGCCTGCGGCGGAGCCAGCGGTGGGTGCATCACAGGTCGACAGGTCCTGATCGACCTCTACCGCCAGAGGGCACGGCCTTACCTGTTCTCCAACACGTTGGCTCCTGCCATCTGTGGCGGGACGCTGAAGGTGTTGGATATCATTGAACGTGGGGATGTCAAAGGGGCTCAAACCCTAGAGAATGCCCAATACTTCAGGAAGAAGATGGAAAAGGCCGGCTTTGACCTGGTCAAAGGTGATACAGCTATTGTCCCTGTGATGATATATGACGAGGTAAAGGCTGTAGCGATGGCTGACAAGCTGCTTGCCTCTGGCATCTATGTCATCGGCTTCTGCTTCCCTGTCGTTCCCAAGGGGAAGGCTAGGATTCGTGTCCAGTTATCAGCCGTCCACACAAAAGAAGACCTTGATGCTGCCGTCAAAGCCTTCATTGCAGTGGGGGAGGAGATGCACCTGATCTAGGAGAAGATTCTCTTTTCCAGGGCCAGTCCATACTCCTTCAGCTTGGAAAGCACCAGTTTGTCTTCTGCACTGACTGCGGTGCTTTCCAGGTTTTCCTCAACTTTTCGTTTGAAGAAATTCCAGTTTATCTTTATTGTTCCCGGAGGGTTGAGGGTCCTGTTTGCACAGAAACTCCTCCATTTGGTCTTCTGGGCATCAGTGAGGACCTCACTCCAGTTTCTCGCCACATGCCTGAACAGCATCTGATTGCATCGCTCATCCTCAAAGTCCAGGGTAAGCTTGAGCTTGTCCTTCGGGTCCGCCTTGCGGATGAGGGAGAACCTTTTCAAGTCCTCATTGGGGAAAAATCCGTCATACAATTGGAAGTCCACATCTTTCACCGATTCAAAGCTATCGGTGATCTCCCTGCCCACCAACAGGAGGTTGGTATTGTTGATTATCTGCTGATGCCTTGCAAGGGCTGCACCCTTGTCCAGGCCTAACTTGATGGCGAGTTCATCGGTCAATACCGAAGAGGGACTGACAAAGGGGCACTTGTTCACTGCAAGGGTGAATACCCCATCGACCTTGAAGATGTTTTCACTGGTCGCTTGGAATAGTGGTGTGGTATCCTTGCTCAGGTCAAAGCAGAGGATGCTGTTGGGGTTCTCCTTCAGGTGGGTTATCGGGGTGATAAGGCGGGAACACCCCTCCTTGTTGCTGAAGAAGGATGCGGTATAGAGGACTGGTTCGCCAAAGGGAGTCTCGACCAGAGCCTTTACCTTTGCCTTGGTTCGCAGGTTGAAATAGTAGGAGTAGAGCTTGGGCTGACTTCTCTTCACCAGGCGGGCAATGGCTATGGTGGCCTTCACGTCCACCAGTGCATCGTGGGCTCCTTGCTGAGGAATATCATTTGCTTCAGTGAGGGCCGTCAGCTTGAAGGTGGGGTTTCCTGTCTCCTCTTTTCTGGGAGGCCAGATGATCCCCTCAGGCCTGAGGTCATAAGCGGCCCTTACCAGATCGATGATATCCCACCTTGAGCAGTTGTTATCCCACTCGCGTTTATAGGGGTCCATGAAGTTGCGGTACAGGGCATTTCTGATGAACTCGTCATCGAAACGTATGTTGTTGAAGCCGGCGACAACGGTGTTGGGGGTGGAGAATTCTGCATTGATGCGCTCGATCATATCGCTTTCACACATCCCCTTTTCATTCACCTCTTGTGGGGTTATGCCTGTTATGAGGCAGGAAAGTGGGTCAGGCAGGTAGTCATCGCTCATCTTGTTGTAGAGGACTATAGGCTCTCCGATGGGATTCAGGTCGTAGTCTGTTCTCTGTCCTGCAAATTGGGCTATCCTGTCGTGGCGGCTATCGAGGCCGAACGTTTCAAGATCATACCAGAATATGGTGCCTTTTCTATAGTTTTTGTTCATGGTGCTATCATATCACAGAACTCAATTTGTGTCTTTTTTCTATATCCAGTTGTTCTCTTTGTTTTAGTATAATAGTATGGAGTGGAGTAGCCAATGAAAAGAACGATAACAGTCATGATGATCCTATTCCTCTGTTTTGGTGCTTTTGCCAAACCTTCGGCAAATGATGTCACTGTAGCTCTTGCCGCCATTACAGATTCTACAATTGCCTCTATTGCAGGATTCTTGAACAATCCCCCTCTGGAACTCCCGGGCTTGAGCCTTATGTTCAGGGAGAAAGAGAGTCTTCCTTATGCCCTTATCTTCAGGGATTCTGACCTGGGAAGTTATCTTCAAGTATTTGAGAAGACCAGGGCCAAGAGCGACGAGACCTTTTTTGCTTCTTTGATGCGAGCGTCCAAGGGGCCACTAAACGATATTGCCCTGCAATATCTGACAGTGCATGCATGGGAGGATGGTCATGCCCTTCTAAACGGGGCGGCGGTCACCTCCTTTGGGAAAGGAGTCACTCTCTCATCCCTGATGGGATCGGCTCTGATGAACGGGGGGATGAGCCCCATCGCAGTGGCTGTGGATGTTCGCGTATCTGGGCGTAGGGTAAGTGAGTCTGTGTCGGTGAAAGGGGTGTTTCTCATCCAAAGTGATGTACAAGGGTATTTTGAAATTAAGCCGATTGAGCTGACAATAAACGGAGAAGCTCCGTATGTTTGAAAAAATGGAGGGAGTATGGCAGATATCATAGCAAAGAGTGAAGCATTTCTTACCAAGTGGGGAGTCTCTCCATCGAGTATTGATATGGGGGATTTGCTTTCACAGTTTACTCACGAGATGGAGAGGGGACTTACTGAGGAAGGGCAAAGCTCATTGCAGATGATACCTACCTATACCAAGGTTTTTGATGAGGTAAAAAAAGGCGAGAGCGTCATTGTTCTTGATGCCGGTGGAACCAACTTCAGGACCTGTCTGGTTACCTTTGATGAGCAAGGCCTAGCCCATATCGAGAACTTCAGGAAGACCGCCATGCCAGGTGTTAAGGAAGAGGTTTCTGCCAAAGATTTCTTCTCCTGTTTTGCCGATGAGGTCGAGCGACTCATAGACAAGAGTGACACCATCGGATTTTGCTTTTCCTACGCAGCTACCATAACAGAAAACCATGATGGGATTCCCCTGATGTTCTCCAAGGAGATTAAGGCTCCTGAGGTCATCGGGCAGCCTGTGGGGGCAAACCTGCTTGTCGAGCTTGCCCGTCGTGGCTACGACGTCTCCAAGAAGAAGGTCTCTGTACTCAATGATACTGTTGCAACCCTCCTGGCAGGGACTGCTGCAGCCTCTGAGGTTCCCTACAGTGGATATATCGGCTTTATCCTGGGAACAGGAACCAATACGGCCTACGTAGAGGCGAATGCAAAGATTGGGAAGATCAGAGAGTTTGAGGGAAGCCAGATTGTCAACGTCGAGTCAGGAAACTTCGACTACTGTCCAGGCCCATTGGACCGTGCATTCTTTGACTCAACCAAACAACCTGAGCAGTACCATCTGGAGAAGATGATCAGCGGAGCCTATCTGGGCCCTTTGAGCACTATTGTCATAGAGAAGGCAATTGAAGAGTCCTTGCTCAGCGAAACCTTTGCACAGAGGTTCAGGCAAGTGGCCCCCATCAACACCACGGTGATGAGCAACTACCTTGAAATGCCTTTCAATACGGGGTACGCCCTGGTAGCCTGTTGCGAAGGCAACGAGGATGATGCCATCGCACTGTGGGAGATCATCAATTCGATCATAGCGAAAGCCGGCAAGCTCACTGCTGCCAACCTTGCGGCAACGGTACTGAAAAGTGGTGCAGGCACTGACCCTAGGCGTCCGATCTGCATCAATGCCGACGGCACGACCTTCTACAAGACTGAATACCTGAAGAAGTACACTGAGTACTACCTGCATAAGTATCTGCAGTTGGAGAGGAAGCGGTACTACCGCTTTGTGCGTATCGATGATTCACCGACCATTGGAGCGGCCATCGCTGGCTTGAGTCTGTTGAACTGCTGAAAGACTAGGGTCCCGTTTCGTAGCAGACCTCCAGAAGAGCCATGGCTCTCTGGAGGTTTGCTAGTTACTGTGCTATTACCGTGTTCTATGCTACTTGGTAAAGAGAACGTCATTCTCTTGGAAGGATGGGATGAATCAGAACAGACGTTCACTATGCTTCCCTTTGAGAATGATTAATTGCACTGTGTGTATCAATATATGACACGATTCCATTGCATTGGTCTACTGCTCCAGTGATTGATTATGGTCTGGGAAAACTCAAGTTGAACGAGTTTTCCCCGTCCTATATTCCACGCTTCAGTATCCCTTCGGATCACAATGCCTTCAGGGGAACCCTCCCGGTAATAACTTTTTGCTTCGCTTAGCAATACCAGCAGATCTTCAATGGAATAGATTCCGGAACTGACCCTGCGTATAGGGTTCAGCCCTGCCTGTTGCGCCCAGAGGTTGCGACGATCAGAACTCCAGAACCTTTTTGTCTCTTTGTCAAAAATATCGAAGAGCAGATAGTAATCAGGCAGGTTTGTGTAATCCAGAGAATGGCGGGCTGCGCACCATTCTCCGAAGACAATCATATTTGGCGCTAGGTGTTGTCGGATCTGATACTTATTCCTTTCAAGCCAAATAGGGAGATGTGTGAATTGTCCTATATAGGGCTCTATCAGGTAGTCACCTCTGTTCTGGATTCTGATATTTTTATTTTCATCAAGAGAAAGACCAATATTGGCACCATCAATTTTCTCTTCGACAATGACTTCTTTGGATAGCAATTCCTCAATTTCTGCTTGGGTTAAGACCTTATCATCACGCAAAGGGGCTGAACCAAGCCATTTTATATAGGGGGTATGAGGGAAACGGTAGAATTTGCTCAAATCATTCTCCAGGAAGGGGGGGGATTTCCTTGTTGGGGAACTTCCTCATATAGAAACGACAGACATCATCTGGACAGACGAACTTTATTTGGACTTGTAATTCCGCCAACCGCTGCCACCAATCAAGCCACTTGCAATCAGTTGCCTGAAGAATATTCGGCTTATCAGGATGAGCACTCGCTACTGCTACAAACTTCCGATCAGGTGCATCAAATTGATCTTGAAGGGCTTGATCAGGAAATTCTTCAAACCCATCTTCACCATTGTCTGTAACTGCCACGGTTTCAACGCATGAGCTATTGCACATATTCCGAAGAAGCCATTTTAGGAAGATGTCACCGGTTCCTTTTGGTTGGTTTGGGCTTGTCTTATGGCAATATTCGGTAATAATCCTGAATCTGTCATCAAGTACAGTGATGTTTTTCTGTGCTTGCTTAAGTTGTCTTATACATTCGGCCATACAATCAGGGGATATGTCTTTGTGCTTTCCATTGGCGACAAGAAGAACATTTGTGTCTATCACTTGTTTCATTCGGTCTTGTCTCTTATCAAACTCTTTTGTTTAGCAATGGCCGCAAGAGCTCGAGCAGAGATATCATCCATCTCATCTCCGAAGAAATTTTCAGGCCAGTTCTCAATCTCACCAAACATGTTGAGACGAAGAGGCTCCAACTCTGTTCCATCCCCTGATTTTCGACAGAAATACACAGCAACATCCTCTATAGACACAATGTCCTCGGCTATACGTCGTTGCAAACGATTCAAGAAGTGCTCTGAATGGCTTTCAACGATGAGCTGGACATTCCGTTCTTTTCCGTCTTCTCTGGACTGGATGGCAGAGATGAACACATCTGCAAGGTTTGCCTGCACTTGTGGATGGAGATGGATTTCAGGTTGTTCCATCCAAACGGTTGAATGAGGTTCGCAGTAGAATGCTTGGACGAGCGCTGGCAGTACTTGAGATATACCAAATCCTACATCCGTGATTTTCACCTCGCTTGATTTCGGATGAGTCTTCAAAAGGACCTCATACTCTTTACGGCCTTCTGCCACAGGTTTTACTGAGAAATCATGAATTACGCCCAAATCTTTGAGCCATTTGGCAATAAACTCATCGAACGAATAATTCCGCTTGTTCTCGCTACGGTTGAGTTTCCTTTCTTTGGAAACTGCAGCTAGAAGTGCCGCTATGGTAAGTTCCCCTTTCTGGCCTACATTTTCTGGAGCGTCTCCTGACCAAAGGTATGTTCGCTTGGGGTACTCTCGCAATGGGCCGAGGTACTGAATACTGGAAAAGAGCTTCTCTGTCTGAAGCGCAAGATCGGCAAGAAAATCAGCGTTCTGGAACTTTGCACGGCTCTGGTCTGATATTCGGTAAAATTTTAAGGGATCTTCCAAAGGCCAACCTCGTCCCATAGCCCTCACTAGTTTAAGGGGGAAACTTTCAATCTCTGGTTTACCTGTTTCCGAATAATGGAACTTTGTCGTCAGGCTGAGCTTAGTATCTTTCTTCAGTACATACTCCAAAGATCTCACCTTAGGCTGTTCGTTCTTATCTGCAGTAAACTCTACTGCCAAAGTAAGATTGTTCCCAGTATATACCTGATCATCAATGACATTGTGTACTTCTAGATTCGTTGGCAAATCCCATTTGATGGAAAAACTGAGAGGTTGAGAAATGTCATGATTATGAATACACTCTCTATAAGTCCCTAGATCAATCATGGATTTGTCATCTCCCAAATGGAGAGAGCGTTTATTGTCGGTTGATTGGGCTGTCTGCTTGAGGGCCAAGAGCAAATGCCCTAGACTGCTTTTACCTGCACTATTGGCTCCAAAAATAACAGTCAACGGAGCAAGTCTAATCTCCCCGGTATCTTTCCATCCCTTGAAATTTTTAATATGTAAAGAAGTTAGCATCTCTTAATCCTTGAAAATAGGTTCTTTCACCCATTTTTCATATATTCCATACTATTCAACGTATATCCATACAGCACGTATAAGGAGCTCTGGAGCCTCTGGGTTCCTTTTTCTCCAATCATTTTTTTTGAATCTACCACCGCTTGTGGTAAGGCTTCAGATAACGTGAATTGAAGAAAAGGCTTGTCAAAAGTCTCGGCCATCTCACACAAAACTTTCTTGGGGGATCTTGAAAAGTAGTGACTGTGAGTCCACCTAGGTCAAATCAAAAAAATCCTTTCTACAATTCGCCTTTTTACAATTTTGCTACCTCAGTATAGCAGAACATATCTGTATAGTCATTACTCATTTTGTAATTGAAATGTATACACTAGTCAAAATAAGCGGTACTACCGCTTTGTGCGTATCGATAACTCATCGACCATTGGGGCAGCCATCGCTGGCTTGAGTCTGTTGA
>DMAO01000011.1 GCA_003446545.1 Sphaerochaeta sp. | reverse complement strand
TCCATGAAGGAGCAAAGTAGGGCCGCTTTCTTTGTCGCTTATGAGGAAGATGATACGGCAATTGGGTTTGCCTATGGGAATATCTGCTGTGGCTTGGAGACAAAAGGGGACTACTTCTGGCTGAATGAACTGTTTGTCTCGAAGGAATGCAGAAACCAGGGACTGGGTGCAGAGCTATTGGAGTATGTCCAAGCGTGGTCCAAGCAACAGGGGTGCACCTATCTTGCTATGGTGACCCACCCAACAAATGCAAAAGCCCAGGCTCTCTATCGAGATATGGGTCTTGAACTGGAATCGTTGGTCTGGGTCGACAAATACCTCTGACTAGCGCACCTGCTCGACAATATCCTGGACAAGGCCATCAAAGGGGAAGCCCCCCTCCAGAGCCAGGTGATAGAATCCATAGAAACTGGGGTTGCAGTTTATCTCCAATACCCAGCTTTTCCCTTCTGCATCGATACGGAAGTCTACCCGGGCATAGCCAGTAAGGGAGAAGGCCTTCCAACATTGACCGGCGATTGCAGTTAGCCTATCGAGCAGGGGAAGGTCACACTCATCTGCATGATACTTTGCCACTATGTGCTCGTATCCAAATGAGTTTTCAGACCACTTGGCATCATAGGTGATTATCCTCTCCTTCTGATGCTCCTCGTACCCTTGGAATACCCATTCGTAAGGGGTAAGTACCTTGCAGCTCTCTGGTGTCCCATACATGCAGACGGTGAACTCCCTTCCCTCTATGAAGGCCTCTGCGAAGCAAGGGGTGAACAGTGTAGCTTCTTTGACCTTCAATTCCACAACAACATGCTCTGCACTGACTATGGAGCTTTCATCCAGACCTATGGAAGCGTCTTGCGATATGGGTTTGATGATGTAGCGCTTTATGGCACTATGTAACAGTGCTTCAGTCTCGTCCTTGGTGACCCAAGGCGGGGTATCAATTCTTGCAGCCTTGAGCACCCGTTTAGCCAGCATCTTGTTGGTAGTGACGAAGAGATTTTGCAGGGTGCACCCTGTATATGGCAGGTGCATATGTTCAAGCAAGCCCGGGACCAGATAGGCAAGATTCTCTTCCCCCGGAGCTGAATCAACCAGGTTAAAGACAAGAATCGGGCTGTTACTGTTCATTGTTGCAAGCATTGACAGGGCTTCAAGGGAGAAGGGGACCAAAAGTGTTTTGTATCCCTTTCCCTGAAGGATTTCTTCTATCCACTTGGCCTGTCTGTGTATGTCGAGAACGTCCTCTGGACTGGTGCTGAGTATCTGGTTGTATAAGATGATTATAGTGTGGTCTATATACATGATATCCTTGTAGGGGAAGTTTTTATATATTTACATAGTTCGCTTCTGTCACTCCTTTGTCAAGCGAATCAGAGGATAAACCAAGAAAGAAATTGGTGTTGAGACTATTCCCTGCCCTAGATAGGAGTTTCCAAGCAGAGGTATACTACCAACGAAGACAAGAGAGCGATTTTCCCAAATATTCCATGGTCTTCTCATCATAGCGTTGGTCAATCTGCACACTGACAATGGATTCATAGATCCACGAAGCTTGAGGCATCTCCTTAGGATTCTTCAGCATGGGAGGTAGTGGCCAGTACACAGTGCTTTGGATCCCCATGTGTTCAAGTTGCCTTTGAGCCTGTTCCCTGTTGCTGCTGTAGAAACAGAAATGGCTTGGACAACTAGAGTTATCAAGAGAAGGGAAAACAGCTCTGCAAAGATCAGACTCCACTAGATTGTCCAATACAGTCTGATAGTTATTTCTCCTCTTTGAGAAGAGAGGGTTGGGATTGTAGTGAGAGAGTATTTCTTCAGATTCTGCATCTCCCTCATAGACATCAAACATCTGGCGAAGGCGCAGTTCTGTTTCCCAGAAGGTTTCTGAGGCTTTCTCGTCATGCTCCCCACCCTAAGGATGAAACGTCACAGCTTCAGACTGTAACCTTATGATTCATCCAATCGGCTTTGTAATAATAGATGATGAAAACTGTGGCACTTAGCATCCATGTAATGGGATGCGCCCAGTAGACGACGCGGATGTCCATCAGGAACAGGAGCCCTATCTTGATGTAGAGGACTCTGACGATACACCAGAAGGCCAGCATGACAGCCATGGGTACCATAGACTTGCCTGCCCCTCTGAAGAGGCCACTCATGACATGAGAAATGGCGACGGCAAATAAGAACGGGGAAGATATGTGTGATTTCTGCACCCCGTAGATAATGATGGAGGGATCCCGGTTGAACAGGGCCACCAGAACATCGGCATAGAAATAGAGCAGGATTCCTATCGATTCAGCTAGGATTATGGCGAAAGTGACGCCAAAGCGCACCCCTGTCTTGACCCTGTTGTACTCCCTTGCACCAATATTTTGGCCGGTGAAGGTGGTCATGGCCAGGGCAAAGCTAGTGATGGGGATGAGGGCGAAGCCCTGGATTCTCATGAACGATCCGGTACCTGCCATCGCAGCCGCTCCAAAGAGGTTAACACTTGACTGGACCACGACATTGGCAAAGGAGGTTACCGAGTTCTGGATTCCCGAGGGTATGCCAAATCTGAGGATTCTGCTTAACATCCCTTTCTTGAACCCTATATTTCGTAGCTTTACCTTGAAGATGTCATCGCTGGTCAACAAGAGCCGGAAGGAAAGGACAACGCTCACTGATTGGCTGATGATGGTTGCATAGGCGGTCCCTTCGATGCCCATTTTGAAGAATCCGACAAATAGCACATCCAGTACAATATTCAGTAGTGCAGCTACTATCAAAAAGTAGAGGGGATGCCTGCTGTCTCCAACAGCCTGGAGGATGCCCGCTGCTGTATTGTAGAGTATTAGGGCACTTATCCCTAAGAAGAATACCTGTACATAGGCTTTAGCATCGTCGAAGACATTAGGGGGGGTGCCCATCCACCTAAGGATGACCGGGGCAAAGAAGTATCCGAAGATTGTGAGGAATACACTGCTACAGAGACTGAAAGCGATGGATGTGTGGATGGCTTTTTTTACTGAGGTAATGTCACCAGCTCCGTAATAGGTTGATATTACCACCCCAGCTCCGACGAAGATGCCTTGGACCAACCCGACAAGCAGGAAAATGAGGGAACCGCAGGACGTAATGGCGGCTAGGGCTTCCTTGCCGAGGAAGTTTCCTACGACTATGGAGTCTGCTGTATTGTAGAGTTGTTGGAAGAGGTTCCCTAGGAATATGGGGATGGCAAAACGGATGATATGCCCTTGGATGGATCCGGTTGTCATCAGCTTTGCCTGTCTTTTCATAGTACAGACTACTGTAGTCCAAATGGGAGTGGTGTACAAGTGAGAAGTTTGTGGGGAAGGTTTGATTGCTAGATCATGTGGGATATCGTTATCAAAGCTTCTATGGGTGGTTTTTGGAGAGATTTTCCTATACCGTTTGATACAAATGTAGAAGAAAGAGAAATGGGAGAGGGATTCGATAAAGATGAAAGCTCTTTTCCAATCTGCATACGACTAGCGCTACAAGGCTAACAGGGATCTGTCAATTCAGGATTCTCATGGTGTATCACATGCCGAAACGAAGGTCATGCATGATTGGTAATGAAAGTGCTGTCCTTATCTGAATCCAAATAACGGAGGAAAGAGAATGACAACAACCGCTGCCCAAACCCCATAGAGAGGCAAGAAGCGCATCTGTAACTCCACTATCCTATTGAAAGATATATTCTTTGTCATATATCTTCCGTATCCGATTACAAGGAAGATAAGATTGCTTAACAGCAGGAGGTTTTCTCCCAAGGCTGCAGTGCGGTTTGCGGAGAAGCCAAATGCCTGCAACCGGGTAAGGATACCCCATAGGGCTATGATGTCGACCAGTACTGCGCAGACGATGAGCACAAACGTCATAAAATCCCAGAAAGAAAATCTGAAAATATCCTTCTTTTGCTCCGACGAACACATTGAATAGAGTGTCAGGGCAAGGACGAATGCAAGGATTACATCAAACCAGATCAGCATGGAACGATTCTCAGAGGCTTGGTTGGGTGAAGTAAGAAACGCAATGATGAGGCTGACCAGCACTAATGAAAAGAGCGGAGTGAAAATTCGGGCTAAGACCGGGACGATACCTTCAATGAGGCTTTTCTTCTGGTCAACCAGGTAGGCAGCCACAGTGAACAGGCCGAAGAGCCCGAAAGGTCCCATCCAATTTAAGACAAAAGGTGAGGCATCAACTTTGATAAGTTCAAAAGTCCCCATGGTAAGAAGGATGAGGCCCATGCCCCCCATTCCTATGAGGATAGCATATATGAAAGCCTCTCCGATAAAACGGATGAAATCGAGTCGAGTAGTTAGGTTTTTCCATCCAGTGGTCTTTGCAGGCCCCCCATAGAAAGGGAGCAGAAAAAGAAGTGAGAGAATTGGCAGGTGGATGATCGTAAGGATTGCTGTATGGAATGGCTCCTGGTAGGGATAGAGGTTTACCAGAAGGGCGGCAAGGGGGAAATAGGCTATGACGAAAAGGGTTTTGCTAGGAGGGAATTTCCGTTTGTAGAGGAAGTACATGGCTACTGGGGTGAAAGCGAACAGGGATGCATTTTTTAGGTAGAGGATGTCATAGGTGTCAAAGTCCCCGAACCCGAAGAGTGCAGGAATTTTGCTCAACAGTCCACCAAACAAAGCAAGGACTATGATTACAGCGAGTTCCTTCCTCTCAGCCTTTTGTGGTATAGGGGGGGGCAGGGGCATGAAGAGTTGGTGGCAGAGTTCTTCAGTTGAGAGTTTTGTGAACCTCTTCTCGGTTATCTCGCTGTCACTGAGCCGACGGATTGCTATTAGGAAAGCCTCCTCTTCATTGACTCCTCGTTCTGAGAGTTCGGCGATGTTGTCCCTCAAGAGTGACTCTAGGTTTTCAACCTTATTGTTGTCTATTGAACTTGTTTCATGGAGATGTGCTTTCCAATTTCGGATTTGTCTTTCAATGTCAAACATGATGACCTTTCCTTTTTACTGCCTGATACAATATTTCCCTTTGCTATACTGCATGGTACTATTCTCTATATTGGTGCACAAGGGTTGCGTCCCTTGTAGAAAGATAGAAAGATACTGTAATACAGACTTGGCAAAGTCATTTCAAGCAAGAATAAGGCAGAAAGCCCATCGTGTTTTCGTCGGCTATCATACATTTCAAGTAAGTGCTCTTGCTGA
>DMAO01000309.1 GCA_003446545.1 Sphaerochaeta sp. | reverse complement strand
GGAGGCCAGAAGCAGAGGCTCAGCATTGCCCGTTCGATTTTGAAACAACCGAAGATTCTCATCCTTGATGACTCGACCAGTGCTGTCGATACCAAGACTGATACCCGTATCAGGGAGGCTTTCAGAAATGAGCTCAAGGATACCACCATCATCATCATTTCCCAGAGGGTTAATTCCGTAAAGGATGCAGATATGATTGTGGTTCTCGACAAAGGTCTTATCCAGAGTGTAGGCACACATGATGAACTGCTTATCCATAGTGAGATGTATCGTGAGATTTACGACTCCCAGAGTAGGGAGGAGGCATGATGAGCTCATCCAAGAAAGAAACCAAAAAAATGAAACTCGATAAGCATACGATGAGTCGTCTCCTCGAATACATATTCGTTCCGTATAAGAAACGCTTCATCCTCGTCTTGCTCTGCATTGTGATAAGTGCGTTGGCAGGAGTCGGGGGGTCGCTCTTCCTTCGCGTGTTGATCGACGACTTCATTGTCCCCCTCTCTAGCCAGGCCAACCCTTCCTTCATACCTCTTCTCAAGGCCTTGGCCATGATGGGAGGCATCTATCTATGTGGTGTCATTGCAACGTTCCTGTACAACCGTCTGATGATCACCATCGCACAAGGTGCACTGAAGAGCATCAGGGATGACATGTTCGCCCATATGCAGCACCTCAGCATCAGGTTTTTCGATACCAATTCCCATGGTGACCTGATGAGTCTCTATACCAATGATACCGATACCTTGCGTCAGCTGGTGACCCAGAGCATACCAAACATATTCTCCTCCTCCCTTACCGTACTAGCCATATTCTTTGCCATGCTTTTTACAAGTTGGCATTTGACGGTGGTTGTGATCTTTTCGCTTACGGGAATGCTATGGATTACCTCCAAGATTGCCAAGCAAAGCGGCAAGTATTTCATGGACCAGCAAAAATCCTTGGGAAAGACCAACGGGTTCATCGAGGAGATGATCCATGGACAGAAAGTGGTCAAGGTATTCACCTATGAAAAGGAGGCAGAGAAATCCTTTGACAAGCTCAATGAAGAGCTCTTCAATAATGCAAACAAGGCCAATAGGTTTGCAAATATCCTTATGCCTATCATGGGAAACATCAGCTACATCCAGTATGTAATCGTGGCGATTGCCGGTGGGATGCTCGCTATCAGCGGATGGGGAGGAGTCCTCACCCTGGGTGCCATCGCAACGTTCCTACAACTGAGCAGGACGATCAACATGCCCATCAACCAGATGGCACAGCAACTCAATAGTGTGGTCATGGCCTTAGCAGGGGCAAAGCGGATCTTTGCCCTGCTTGACCAGGAGCCGGAGGTTGACGAAGGGTATGTCACTTTGGTAAATGCTTCCTATGATGAAAAAGGAGCGATTGTAGAGACAGACAGACGGACCAATTTCTGGGCATGGAAGAACCCCCACAACACACAAGCCGAGATGTATACCAAGTTAGACGGTTATGTGCAGTTCCTCAACGTCGACTTTGGCTACAACGAGGACAAGCTGGTTCTCAAGGATGTCTCTCTCTATGCCCGCCCTACCCACAAGATCGCCCTTGTAGGTGCAACAGGAGCAGGCAAGACAACAATCACCAACCTCATCAACCGCTTCTATGATTTATCTGACGGAAAGATTCTCTACGATGGTATCAACATCAACAAGATTAAGAAGGATGACCTCAGGCGCTCATTGGGTGTAGTCTTGCAGGATGTGAACCTGTTCTCTGACACTGTCATGGAGAATATCCGCTATGGAAGATTGGATGCCACTGACGAAGAAGTCATCGAGGCAGCAAAGCTTGCCAATGCCGATTCCTTCATCCGATTGCTTCCTCAGGGCTACGAGTCTGAGCTTGCAGGAGACGGTTCTTCCCTTTCACAGGGACAGCGACAACTCATCTCCATTGCCAGGGCTATCGTTGCCAACCCGCCGGTACTCATCCTCGATGAGGCAACCAGCAGCATAGACACCAGGACAGAGGCGATAGTGCAGAAAGGGATGGATGCCCTTATGCACGGAAGAACGGTCTTTGTCATTGCACACAGGCTCTCCACCATCAAGAACGCCGATGTGATTATGGTGCTCGAACAAGGAGAAATCATCGAGCGAGGAACGCATCAGCAACTGATGGACAAGCAGGGCCAGTACCAGAAGCTCTATACTGGGGTGTTCGAATTGGAGTGAGAATACAACCAGCTGCCAACATGCAAGCCTTGTATAGGCAGAGGATTTTTGTAAAGCAGGAAAGCAAGGGGCGCACTCAAAAGAGTGCGTCTCTCTGATGAGTCGATGCATTTCTTTGCAACAGTGATTTATTGTTCTTATGGACTAGGTAAAAGCGAAATATTGGAACTTGAGTACCGCTTTTGATTATTTGATAATCCCCATTTCACATTATAAGGCATAAGGACAAAAAAACCCCCTAGGGAAAAGGAGGTTAAACCCTAGAGGGAACAAAAGGAGGTTAGAAAAAATCCGATTTCTGTGCTATCTAGTCCGACGGACGCAGAAGCATGTCGTTCTCTTTCTGGATAGAACAGTACAAACATCAGGGAAAATAATCAATACTTTTTTACGTTTTTTAAAAAATATTTCTGAGCTTTTATTTACGTTGTCACTACTTAAAAAGTTTCTATCGGTGATTTCGCAAAATCCTTGCAACTGTGGTCAAAATCATTCAGAGCACGTTCTACTTTTTTCTCACAAGAAATTAAAGGATTTTCTACCCTACACCATCAAGAATTCCCCAAAATCTATTGAGTGTCCATTATTGACAGTATTCCTAATGGTTAGAAAGCCTGCGTACAATCACTATGCTTGATCGTATCGGCACAATATGAACTTAATTAATATTGTAAGGTATTCATGCCGTTAGTGTGTTATGTTGAAGGAAGAGGCATGAAATATGTATCAGTAGCTCAGATGGCACGCACATGGGCAATGAGCGAACGTGGAGTACGAAAGTATTGTGCCCAGGGTAAGATCGAAGGTGCCTTCATGCAAGGAAAGACTTGGCACGTTCCAGAGGGAGCTGTCAGACCAGACAGAAAGCTTAAACGCTTTACACAGGCCTCACAACTTCTTTCAGTCCTGAAGGAAGAGAAACAGGGCAGGCAACAAGGTGGAATCTATCACAAGGTCCAGGTTGACCTTACTTTCAACTCAAATCATTTGGAGGGTAGCAAGCTTACCCTTGAGCAGACCCGCTACATATATGAAACAAACACTATTGGCCCTCAGGACATTGCAATCAATGTAGACGACATCATAGAAACTACGAATCACTTCCGATGCATCGACCTTATGATAGATCGGGCCAATTTCACACTCAGTGAAGCATTCATCAAGCAATTGCACGCATTGCTGAAAAATGGTACCAGCGACAGCCGAAAGGACTGGTTTGCCGTCGGTGAGTACAAGAAACTGCCGAATGAAAGGTATCAATACCCCAGGGCAAGCCCTGGAAGGAGGAGGCGTTGCCTCCTTTTCCGCCCCAAGGGGCTCTTTATCTCACCTTGCTTTCCCCTCCCTCGCTCGGTAATGGAATCATGGTAATGCTTCCGCTACTCTCGCTTCGTTGG
>DMAO01000224.1 GCA_003446545.1 Sphaerochaeta sp. | reverse complement strand
CGTCCTTTAGATATTCCGTAAGCTCTTGAAGAGTCTCACCCTGAGTCACACAACGAGGTAATTCGATTCCTTCAGCCCAATACCGGCCATTCTCCTCTGTATGTAGTGTAAAATGATATTTCATATCAGACCTCCTTGAGCAGTTTTGACTCCAATCCCATTCCAAGTCCTCTATCACTATGTACAGCAAATAGTATGCATCCATTTCTTTTCCTGTCATAGGCATAGTTCAACTTCCAGAGTCAATAGTAGGTTTTGCATACGTCCTCCACAGAATCAGTATCCCCTATAAGGGATATAGTGAGCTATGAACAAAAAGTTTTTTCACCTGCTATACATGCCCTTCAATCTCGATATACTAGTCATTGAAAATTTCTGCCGAAAACGGCATTTTTTTCATCTTTATTTGAAAAGCACTTATCATTAGAGCGAATTGAGGACTTCGTATCAAACAGCTAGAAAATATCTGAAGCTACATGACTTCGATAGCGTTCAAAGAGTGTATGGAACGGCGAAATCAGATTATCATTACCTATGTCACAATTCCAGACTATTTACATCAAGCAAGAACTGTTGGACTCCCATGACCAATGTTCCTTGCTCAGTGTGCCAAGGATTAGTTTCATTCCCTACAACAATGATCTTCTTAAATGAATCAGGAATATTCTCAAGACTAAGCTGTTCCTGTTCAATCTTCTCTCTTGTCCCAAGTACCAACGCAGACTGAACGTAGTATCTTCTGCTTCCCAGATTGGCAACAAAATCTACCTCCAGTTTCTTTCTTACCTCTTTTCCTGAGGTATTATTCGTTCTTTTTTCTACCACTCCAATATCGACAGAAAAACCTCTCACTCTTAGTTCATTATATATAATGTTTTCCATAATATGGTTTTCTTCAATCTGCCTAAAACCAAGTCTCGCATTTCTCAGACCAATATCCTCAAAATAATACTTCATTGGAGTTCCAATATACTGTCTCCCTTTAACATCATAACGATTGGCTTCATGTATTATGAATGCATCTTTCAGGTATCCGATGTATTGGTTAATCGTATTAATGCTAATTTTTGAATGCAGCACACTCTTGAAGGTTGCTTCAATTCTCGAAGGATTTGTAAGTGAGCCAATATTTGATGCCAAAATATTCATGAGATCTTCTAGTTCTCTGCTTTTCTGTACATGATAGCGGTTAATCAAATCCTTCAGATATGTCTCTTCAAACAGATTCGTTAGATACTTAACTTTCTGTTCTACTGTCCGCATAGTACTTACCAAGGGTAAACCACCGTACATTATGTAGTCTGACCATCCCTGATGTTTGTCTCCATCGAACACCTGCATAAACTCTTTGAATGATAAAGGGAAAATATGGACTTCATCCCCACGACCTCTGAATTCTGTCAGGATATCACTAGAAAGAAATTTTGAATTACTTCCCGTTATATAGGTATCAACATTTCTCTTACGCAACAAACCATTGAGAGTGTCATACAAACCAAGAGATTTCTCAGGATTTTTCATCTCTTCTTCAGTAATTGCGTATTGAACTTCATCAAGCAGGACAAAATACTGTTCATGCGTGTTTTCTATCCTTGACAGGATATACTCATACAGTGTATCGGCATTCCTATACGCCTTGTTTTCTGGACTATCTAAAGCTAACTGAATTATATGATCTTCCGTGACACCTGTTGATATAAGATAGTCATAAAAAAGCTTGAAAAGCAGATACGATTTTCCACTTCTTCGTATTCCTGTAACAGTTTTGATCATACCATTGTTCATTCTATTGATCAGCGCATTCACGTACGTGTTTCTTGGTATTTCCATAGAGTACCTCATTGAATATTATTGCCGATATCGGCAATAATCTTCAATAAGAATACACAGCTCTTGCGTTATACGTCAATGAAAATTTCTGCCGAAAACGGCCTTTTTTCTAAATAGCTGTTGTGGCCACCAATCACGCTAGGCCAATCAATCGAATTCACCTGAAAACGAATGGAGGTAATCACAAAGATTGCAGATGGAAGATAGCATCAAATCTGCGCTTTCTCTAGAAGCGTAATCTGGTTTTCAAATTTCAGCAGATTTGTTTGTTTCAGCCTCCGACGATTTTGGGAAAGAACTCCTAAATATGTTTGAACAGGTACCCTGACTGCCTGGGTTCCCTTCAATCCTAGAATGCGTATCCCATAGGCAAGGTGGTCACTTTACCCTTGATAGAATTCTCCCATCAGTATGATGTTCTTCTTTGTAGCCAACCTTGCTATCCTGATGACGCCCATGCATGGCTTCCTAGCGTGTGCTCAGAGGTGTATGTTCATTTGTTTGGGTTGCCCGTGTATTCATCGAGTTCCGATAGATAACAAACCGATTAACGCAAAATTCAGTAATGAGGTTGGTGACCATCGTCAGTCCGAGGACTAGATACTCATGCCACCCAAGGCCAACCAGGGCATCACCCCACCAAGTTGATAGCGGGGTGAAGATTGCATAGTAGATACCCAGCTGGATCATTGCCAGGGGAATATTATTTGCACTCTTGAAGGTAAAGCGACGGTTGACGGTGAAGTTATAGATGACACTGGCGATGAGTGCTGTCAGGTAACTGAGCCAATAGGGTACGTGCAACGCCTCCAACATAAGGGCGAATACTATCACCTGGATGATCCCAGCCGAAATTGAGAAGAGCACAAACTTGGTGACCTGTGTAATATTCTCCTTGCCTGTCAATCTTTCCTGTTCTGTAGCTTGCATGGCTCTCTCCTTGTTCATTGCCAGGTGAGCTTTGTGAAGTGGTTCCGGTTGCTCTTGTACAAAGCCTTGAATACGGCATAATCGCAGTCATATCGTTTCTTTGCTCTTCTGTCCAGCTCATAGGTTTTGTTTGTTACAACAGCATCAACGGTCTCATCTGCAGAACCAAAAAAGCCAAGGCCCATTGCAACAACAAGGGAAGTCTGTGAATATGACAAAGATGATATAAGCTACACTAGGGTGAAGAGAGTGCAATTCCTCACATGGGTACCATTGGCCAGAGAAACCCTCTAAGAGCGGGTCTTCTCCTCAGAGCACCAGGCCTTTCTAAGGTGCGAAACTGCATCGTCAATTTCTTCGAATCTGAGCGTGGCGAAACCCAACAACAAGGTACCATCAGATGTTTCTTGCGACGACGAGGAGTAATACCGTGAAAGACCATAGACTTGCACCATCTGATCTCTGGCTGCTACAACCAAGGCAGCTTCATCCATTCCGTTATGGACCCGTATAATGAAATGTAATCCTGCTGAATCGCCCTCTATTTTTACCTCGGGCAGTTTGTCATGTAAGGCTTCCACCAAGGCCTCTCTCTTTTGCTTGTAAAGATTTCTCATACGATTGAGATGACGCTCGAAGTGCCCCCTGTCAATAAAGATTTGGAGGATTTTCTGCTCGACTGTCGGGACGGGGCATATATAGAACTGTAAATTCCTTTCATATCGCCTGATAAGCTGATTTGGCAACACCATATAGCTAATTCTGAGTGCAGGAGAAAGGGATTTTGAAAAAGCACCGAGGTATATGACCCTACCCTGCTGGTCCAACCCTTGCAAAGAAGGAATGGGTTTCCCCAAGTAGCGGAATTCACTATCGTAATCGTCTTCAATAATATAACGCTCCATGTGTTCTGAAGCCCATCCAAGTAACTGGAGACGTCTGCTTACCGGCATGATACACCCTGTGGGAAACTGGTGGGAGGGAGAGACACACACCACAGTAGCCTTGCTTTTTTCAAGTGCTTCAAGCTGTAGCCCCTGAGCATCAAGGGGGATAGGTATGCAGGGCACTCGATTGCTCTTGAAAAGAAGATTGAATTTCTCATACCCTGGGTTTTCTATTGCGTAGATAGAGTCAGCGTCAAGAAGCTGGATAAGCAGTTGCATCAGAAACTCGGTACCGGAGCTGATGATAATCTGCTCTGAAGAACAGTTCACGCCACGGGAATATTGCAGATAGCGGGCAATGCTGGTTCTCAGCCCTTGATGCCCTTTTGGGTCTCCAGAGATTAGAAGTTCTTTGTCTTCAGCGTCAATGACCTCTTTTGCGATTTTCCTCCAAACGGAAAACGGAAAGCTGTCATAATCAACACCCTGATACGAAAAATGATACCGGTAGTGTTTTTTCTGTGGAAGCTGAATTGACTCTTCCTGATGTATGGACCCAAGATGTTGTATGCCCTCAAGTTCTGCAACATAGTAACCGCTTTTTTCCCGTGCTATAAGATACCCCTCATCAACAAGTTGATTATATGCTGCTTGGACCGTATTGATGCTACAGGCAAGCTGAGAGGCCAAATTGCGTTTTGATGGCAATTTCTCATGCTTATGAAGATTCCCACAAGAAATCTCTTCCTTGAAATAGGAGTAAAGCTGGTCGGTGAGTGTCGCAGAAGTGTTGGCACTGAGGTGCAAGGCAATCGTGTCCATGGGCTCCTTCTTCATCTGGTACCATAAAAATAGTCTAATCTGGCTCTTTATAGGTAATCAGAATTGTTCCTATACTACAGTAGCCTTGGAAGAAATACAATAAGAAGCAGGAGTGAATGAACCATGGAAAACCGATATGATCTCAATAAAAACCTTGCACAGATGCTCAAAGGAGGCGTAATCATGGATGTGACTACCCCTGAGCAGGCAAAAATTGCTGAAGATGCAGGAGCCTGTGCAGTAATGGCACTTGAACGTATTCCTGCCGATATCCGTGCAGCTGGCGGTGTTTCACGAATGAGCGATCCGAGCATGATCAGAGGAATACAGAGAGCTGTTTCTATTCCTGTCATGGCTAAAGTGAGGATTGGACACTTTGTGGAAGCACAGATCCTCGAAGCTATGGAGATAGACTTTATCGATGAGAGTGAAGTGCTTTCTCCTGCCGATGATGTGTTTCATATCGACAAACGAAAATTCTCTGTACCCTTTGTCTGTGGAGCCAAGAATTTGGGAGAAGCGTTACGACGCATCTCCGAGGGCGCCTCGATGATTCGGACAAAAGGTGAACCGGGAACAGGTGACATTATTCAAGCTGTTCGTCATATGAGAATGATCAACCAACAGATTCGAAGAATTCAATCCATGCGCGAAGACGAATTGTATGAGGAAGCAAAAAATTTGCAGGTTCCCTATGAATTGGTGTGTAACGTATGTAAAGACGGCAAACTTCCTGTAGTAAACTTTGCAGCCGGGGGTATTGCCACTCCAGCGGATGCGTCTCTCATGATGCAACTCGGAGCTGAAGGGGTGTTTGTTGGTTCCGGAATCTTCAAATCAAGTGATCCAAAGAAACGTGCCCAAGCAATAGTAAAAGCAGTGACCAATTATAATGACCCATCAATTCTGGTAGTTGTATCAGAAAATTTGGGAGAAGCAATGGTTGGTATCAATGAAGAGGAAATCGAACTGCTGATGGCGCAGCGTGGTCTATGAACGTAGGAGTATTAGCAATTCAGGGTGATTTCGCTGAACATCAAAAAGCATTGCAACTAGTAGGTGTTTCCTCTTTTGAAATAAGGAAACTATCAGATTTGCAACAAAGTTTGGATGCTTTGATCCTTCCAGGTGGAGAAAGTACGGTCATTGGACACTTGTTACATGAAACACAGTTATTCTCTCCACTGAAGACAATGATTGATAACGATTTGCCTGTCTGGGGCACGTGTGCAGGGATGATCCTCCTAGCAAGAACCATTGAGGATGAACAGAAAAGCTATTTCGGGAAAATACCGATTACGGTCAAAAGGAATGCGTTCGGAAGGCAGTTAGGAAGTTTCCATATGACAGGTACATGCTCAGGTATCGGTGAGATTCCCATGACTTTCATCCGTGCTCCCTTCATCAAGGATGCTGAAGAGGAGGTGCAAATCCTCTCTTCTGTGAACGGCTATGGAGTTGCTGCAACCTATAGGAATGTGTTGGTTACCTCATTCCATCCAGAGCTGACAGACGATCTGCAGGTTCTCAAGTATTTCTTGCAGAGGAGCCAGGAAAACGCAAGAGAAAACATGAGCCAGTTCTTTGCAGTTCCGGCCTTTGCTTGACAAAGCAATGCCCAACGAGTACGGTAAATCTACTCTGAGCAGAAACTCTGACACCTAAGAGAGGAAATACTATGGATCAGGAAAAAAATCATAAGCTGGCAATGAATATCTCGAGGATAAACATCTTCATGAATGCCTTCCTTTCAATATCCAAACTTGCCATAGGATTCATTGCCCACTCCTACGCCATGATTAACGACGGCATCAACAATGCCAGTGATGTTGTGGGTTCTGTCATCGTTACAGTTGGGGTATCAGCTGGGGCAAAGGATTCGGATAAGCAACACCAATATGGGCATGAGCGCCTTGAAAATGTCGCCTCCATTCTGCTTTCAGGAATCGTCATGGCTCTTGGGGGCGGACTCTTTTTTGATGGAGTGCGGAACATCTTTTCTGGATCATACAAGGGTACTCCGACCCCTGGAGTATTGGCCGTCATTGCAGCCATTGCTTCCATAATCATCAAGGAAATTATGTTTCTCTATACCAGTAGGGCTTCAAAGAAAACTGGTTCCTCTGCCCTGATGGCCTCAGCCTGGGACTCCCAAAGTGATGTCCTGGCAACTTCAGCTGGACTGATTGGTATCGTTGGTTCACGCCTTGGCATACCTGTTGCAGACTCTGTAGCTGCCATTATCATCTCCTTGTTCATCTTCAAGGTTGGACTGGATGTCTTTAAGGATGGTATGGATATGATGGTTGACCATGCCTGCCCCGATGAGGTCGTCCAAGAAATCCACAAGGTCATCGAAGATCAGCAGGGAGTGTTGGGTGTCGATGTCCTGCAGACCCGTATGTTTGGTTCCCGGGCCTATGTTGATGTGGAGATATCTGCAGAGAGGAGGCAAAGCCTCATCCAGGCTCATACCATAGCCGAGCGAGTGCACGATGCCATTGAGGTCAACTTCCCTCAGGTAAAGCACTGTATGGTCCATGTGAATCCCGCCAAAGAGGATTTATCTGGAGAAAAATAGGATTTGTTACTATATTACTAGGTATAAAGGAGTTTAGTATGAGTAAAAAACATATACGTGCTGATTTTGTCCGTGACCATTACCAGTTTACCACCGATAAGGGAGCAACCTATGAGATAGGGGCGACCGCTCCCTATGACTACCTCTTGGGAGCCCTTTCAGGATGTCTTTTTGCCACCTTTGTCGATTTGGCTGGTAAGATGAAAGTATCCTGGGAGCATATTTCACTTGAAGTAGACGGAAAAAAGCGGGAAGAGAGCCCCACCACCCTCGAGCTGTGCACTGTTGCCGCTACTGCAACTGGAGTCGACGATGAGAAGAAGTTCCTCAAGGCCTTTGAAACTGCAACTAGGTACTGTTCCATATACCAGACCATCTCCAAGGTAAGTGAGATGCACTGGTCAGTGGACTTCCAATAGGAGAGGCTATGAGTAGGCAATACACAAACATGCAGCTGTTCGAAGCGTTTGAAGATGCTCTGAAGCACCTCATCGAGGATGATGCAGAGCTCTTCACTTGGCCTAAGGCTAAAATGAGTATTGCCCATACCTTCGCCAGTCACCTGCATAGGACCCTGTGCAACGTCCTCGGGCTCTCCTTGGATACAAGCAGCAAGAGTTACCTTACCCTGCCTCAGAATATGAAGGTTGACCTGTTTGCTCTTGCTGAGAACAGCAAAGCCGATATTTTGGTCCATGACAGGCAGAAAAGCCGACCCTTGGCCATCCTGTTCAACCAGGACTACCTGAGCAAACAGCAGATAGAAGTACTGCACAAACTGGAGAAGGAAGGTTGCTCCCTTGTGTTGGGTGTAGCCTTCCTACACCAGAAGGATTACATCCTCATCTATCGTGCAAACGGGGAGAAGCTCGACTACTACCATTTCAGCAGAACTGGACATACATCGTCCTTGCTCAAGCAACGCGAGCTCTCAAGGGAAGAGAGTCCCTTACAACTTTCTTTAAATATTCAGAACAGGAAAAGACACAAGAAAACACAGGCAACACCTCTTAGTGAAGAGGATCAATAACCCTGTGTCTACCGGTCATCTTGTTCATGCCACGCTTATGCGCATCCTCACACCCATTCCAAGGCTTATCCATATTCTCTGACTTGTACTTCTGTGTCATCCAGTAGACATCCTTGGCTATGCGGTCAAGGTTAGCCAGCTCCAGTTGTGTGAGGGCACGGACAAACTCCGGCTGTACTGAGGCTAAAAGGGCCTCTTTGGACTGTTGCAACAACCCCTGGAAATGATGGAGGCAGAAACCCTTGCTTTCTGAGAAGGCTTCCCTAAATTCCGTATCCTCACCCCAAAGATATGCTGTGGTATAGTAGTAGCGCAAAAGGCGGTCCTGCATCGAGGAGCAGATGAGACATCCCGCTTCGCGCTTTTCCAAGTCGTCACTGAAATGTTCGATAGCCTTTTTAGCCAGTTTAGGACTCTTGGCACCCAAAAGCTCATTGAAAGAGCGCTCAAACTTTACCCGGGTCATGGCCAGATAGGTGTCTGTCATCAGGGCAACGCCCTGGCTCTTGTTGGCAGCAACCAGCATCTGGGAGTGCTTGTAACAAAAGCCATGTTCATTGACCCGCACCCTGGTCTCAGGGTTCATGACTGAACTTCCCAGATAAAAGGAAATGGCATCTTTCTGTGCTTCCGCCATAAGGTCACAGATATAGCATTCGCTGTTGCTATGTATCCCATCCCATACAGGGATGGTTTCCAATTGTATTTTCATAAGGCTGATTGTACCATGAATAGTTCCCTTGGCAATAGGGAACAAGAACTGGCCAAGCAGACAAAACCTAGGCCAGGGCATCATCGGTGATCCTCTGGCCTAGGTGATTGTTCAAGCGATGTAGCATTGTAACATCATAGTATTCTGCTAGAGTTACTATCACCTCTGCTTGAAGTGTCCCTACAGTCTTATCGCTTTGTCAGCTCTTCAGCCTTCTTTTCGATATTTTCTGCAGTGAAGCCAAAGACCTTTGCCAAGTAATCAAGCTTCCCTACCTCACCGAACTGCTCTCCTACAGAGACAAAATCCATGTGGACAGGATTTTCCTTGACCAGGAAGCCTGCAACAGCCTCGCCTACCCCACCAGCATAGCGGCCGTTCTCGCATACAAGGACACGCTTGCAGCGCTTGGCTACTTTGGTAATCAGGTCGTAGTCGAGAGGCCTGATGGTATGCAGGTCAACCAAGGTGGCTCTGATGCCCTTCTTGGCGAGAGCCTCTACAGCCTTTTCAGCTGCATTGACCATGACCTCTCCGGTTGCAATGATTGCCACATCCTCGCCCTTGGCGAGCTCGATGCCCTTGCCCAGTTCAATCTTGGTGCCCACAGGATAGCGGTGGCTCGCTCCCTTTCTGGCAGCACGGGTGTAGGAGCTCTTGTTCAGGTCGTAGGCCTGTCTCATCAGTTCGTAACAGCTCTGGGCATCACTGGGGTCGATGATGGTGACACCGGGAATCTGCCTGATGAGAGCGATGTCCTCAAAGGGCATGTGCGTTCCACCGTTGAGCTGGGCGGTAATGCCAGGGTCGCTACCAATTACATGGACCACCTGAGCGGTATATCCTACGGATAGGAAGAACTGGTCATAGGCCCTTCTGGATGCAAAACAGCCAAAGGTATGTGCATAGGGGACAAGACCCATGGAAGCGAGGCCTGCGGCCACACCAATCATGTTAGCCTCAGCGATTCCACAGTTGTAGAAATTTTTGGGATGGATGCTACAAAACGAAGTGGAACCAATGCAGCTGGAAAGGTCTGCATCAAGCATGACCACTTCGGGATGCTCATTTGCAAGGTCGTTTATTGCCGCCATGACGGCGTCTCTCATATTGTCAATGGTGGTGGTATCTCTCATATCTTTCCTCCTTCACGGGCATAGAGGTCTTCTATAGCCTTGGTGGCAACCTTCGAGTCGAATGCCATGCTATGGTTGGCAGTGGTAGTTTCACCTGGGATGAAGCCATAGGACTTCACCGTATCCATAATGATCATGCTGGGACGGTCGAGGACAGCCTTTGCAATCTGGACAGCTCGGTCGATCTGAGTAAAATCATGCCCGTTGATGCGCTGAACATGCCAGTTGAACCCAAGCCAACGGGTATCAAGGTTTTCCATGCTTACGATATCGGAGGTATAGCCGTCAAGCTGGAGGCGGTTGAA
>DMAO01000019.1 GCA_003446545.1 Sphaerochaeta sp. | reverse complement strand
TGCCGAAAAGATGGTAACTGGCATACTTTCCCCAAATTGCAAGCTTGAAGTGAGGATCCTTGATAAACACAGTGGCTTCTACTGCAATGAAATCCAGCTGGGGCAGGTCATTCTCAATCTTGTGCTGAATGCAATGGCAGCAATAGGGGGGAAGCAGGGAACCATTGAGATGGTGTATAGGAGGGTAACCAAACAGGAGTTTGGTGAGAGCTTCTCGCAGAGTAACTGGGAAGCACTCGATCCTCAGTTTGAGCTTTTCGGGCAAATTTCCATCACTGATGACGGAGAAGGAATGGAGAAAGAGGTCGTTGATACCATATTTGAACCATTCTTTACCACAAAAGGAGAGGTTGGGGGGACAGGCTTGGGCCTCTCCATAGTACAAAATATAGTAGCATCCCATAGGGGCGTTGTGACTGTCACCTCAAGGCCTGGCATCGGTTCCTGCTTTACCATAACCTTACCATTGGCTGAAGACCCCAAGCTTGAGACCGGTCCTGTGCAAAAGGCACCTTCCTGGCCCCTGTCTGGGATGGAGGGGCTTCCCCTCCTGTTGGTGGACGACAACCTCTCTGTGCTGAAGGTCCTGCAGAAGAGTTTGAGCCGTCAGGGCATTGAGGTCTTTGCAACGGTAGATCCCTTCGAGGCTTTGGCCCTGCTCAAGGAGAATCAATTTCCCATTCTCATCACCGATGACTACATGAAAGGGATGCATGGCTTGGATTTAGCCATGAAGGCAAAGCTGATTAACCCGCAGATTTCTGTAATTCTTCTGACCGAGTTGCTTCGTAGGGAGATTGTCGAGGCGGTACAGGCAACCATCATCGATGAATATCTGCTCAAACCTGTCTCCCCCTTTGAGTTGTTCTCTTCAATCAGAAAAGCAAAGCCCTCAAATCTTAACAAACATTAAGAATTCGTTAATCACCTCTTAAGAATTGACTCCTATACTGAATATAGGGCGACAGTTGTAGTCGCCACGGTATTTATAGGAGGACAATTATGAAAAAATGTAGTGTTATCCTGCTGTGTCTCATCATGGCAGTCCCATTTGCCCTGATGGCTAATGGTAGTAGCGAAGTCGCAACTGGTGAGAAACAAGTTGAGTATCCAAAAGGGAATTTTGATTTTGTAGCACCATCAGGAGCTGGTGGCGGTTGGGACCTGACGATTCGTACTGTTGCAAAGACTCTTTCCGACACCAAGTTGGTAACCGTCTCCATGCCTGTACGTAACGCACCTGGTGCTGGTGGCGCTGTACATCTTGGAACGCTTCAGACCAAGAAGGGTGATACGAAGACCATTACCGTATACTCTCCCCCCATCATTTTCTTCAATCTGAACGGAACTTCCAAATATGGTTTCCGTGATACAACCCCTCTAGCACGTCTGATCGCTGACTATGCAGCATTCGTGGTAAAGGCAGACTCCCCCTACAAGAGCATCATGGATGTCATGGATGCCCTGAAGAAGGATCCCAAGTCTGTCAAGATTGGTGGTACTTCCGCAGCGGGTTCCATGGACCATGTGCAGTTCCTGATCATTGCCCGTGCTGCTGGGGTGAAGGACCTCAACAAGATTGATTACATCGCCTTTGACAGCGATGGTGCGACCCAGGTAATGGGTGGTCATATCGACCTGTTCTCAACCAGTCTTGCAGATGTTATGGGGCTGGTCACCAGTGGTGACCTGCGTGTACTTGCCCAGACTGCAGACCGCAGAATTGGAACTGGTGCAGCAGCTGAAATTCCAACATGTATCGAATCTGGCATCAATGAGACCTTCCAGAACTGGCGTGGCCTGTTCGGTGCCCCTGAGATGCCCGACTATGCAGTTGCCTACTGGGAGAAGACCCTTTCAGAATTGGTGAAGACTCCTGAATGGAAGGCTGCCCTCACCAAATATGGCTGGGATAACGTCTATCAGAACGGACCTGAGTTCAAGAAATTCCTCGAGAAAACTGAAGCTGATTACCAGATAATCCTGCAAGAGATCGGAATGATCTAGACAGGCCTGTATCATGCCCTGGCCGAATGTGGCCGGGGCATAGTTTCCTTTGGAGGAGTTTTATGAATGTTTCAATGATCATGTCAGTCGTAGTAACTATGATTGGCTTTGTGTACACCCTTTCTACCTTCCTCTTACCGCAGGCAAGGATTGGGGTACCGTACGAACCCAAGATATTCCCAGCAATCCTTGGTATCAGCCTCCTTGTATTGGGGACTGTCCTGGTAGTGCAGGAGATTCGCTTGCTAGCTAAGGCAAAGGGCCCTGTGACCAAAGCCTCTTTCATTGGCGAGGAACAGAAGAACATCCTTTTTACCCTGTTGAACGGTTTGCTCTACGCCCTCCTGTTTGATCGGATCGGCTATGTATTTGCTACCTTCATCTTTTTGAATATCCAGCTATTCATCTTTAGAGGAAAAAAGACCTGGAAGAGCACTCTCTTGATTTCCCTAATCTTCTCAGTTGTCGCATTCATCCTCTTCAATACCTTGATGGGTGTGTATCTCCCAAAGTCACCACTAGGGTTTATCTAAGGAATACCGTATGAACAGTTTTCAATAATTACTACAAGGCTTTGGGGTTGCTGTGCAACCTATGAATATCCTTTTCGTTACCATCGGTGGTGTGCTTGGTACTATTGTAGGCATGCTTCCGGGTTTGGGCCCAGCTACCGGTGTGGCAATTCTTCTGCCTCTGACCTTCTCCCTAGGTCCTATCGGAGCTCTGATCATGATGTGTGGTGTCTATTATGGTGCTATGTACGGCGGATCGCGTGCTTCGATCCTCATCAATACCCCTGGCGATGGTGCTGCCATAGCAGCGACCTTCGACGGCTATCCCATGAGCTTGCAGGGAAAGGCAGAATCTGCCTTGGCAATGTCTGCCATTGCATCTTTCATAGGCGGTTCCATTGCAACGGTCTTTATTGCCTTGCTCGCCTTGCCTGTCGCCCGTTTCGCCCTCAGGTTCGGATCGGCGGAGTACTTCCTGCTCTATGTGTTTGCCCTGAGTGCCACAGCCTCCATGTCGGATGGGAAAAGGCTCAAGGGTTTCATCTCGATGATCATAGGCCTGATGGTCTCCACTGTAGGAATCGACCCCCAGTCAGGAGTTAACCGATTCAGTTTCGGTATCCTTGAGCTCCAGGGAGGCATCGACTTTCTCATCGTCATCATAGCAGTGTTTGCTTTTGGTGAAGTGCTGAAGAGCTTCAGGAACATTACAGACGGGACCAAAAAGATCCAGACCAAGTTTGGAAAGATTTGGATAACCAAGGAAGAGTGGAAACTTTCCATCTGGCCTATCCTGCGCAGTACTCCCACAGGCTTTTTTGTAGGGGTTCTTCCCGGGGCTGGTGCTACCATCGCCTCCTTGATGGCGTATAGCAATGAGAAAAGATTTTCCAAACATCCTGAGAAATTTGGTCATGGAGCCATAGAGGGTGTTGCAGCTCCTGAGTCTGCAAACAATGCGGCTTCAGTTGGGGCCTTGATCCCCATGTTGGCCCTTGGTGTTCCCGGTTCGGGGACAACTGCTGTCATGATGGGTGCCATGCTGATGCTCGGGTTGCAGCCAGGTCCTGCCCTGTTCCAGCAACAGAGCAACATCGTC
>DMAO01000027.1 GCA_003446545.1 Sphaerochaeta sp. | reverse complement strand
CACCACCCATGGCAAGCCTGTGATATTCTGGACGAACGGTTAATCCAGCTAGCTGCATTGTGGCAGGATTAATCTGCTTGGTAATGTGCATTGCTGGGTCATCGGACCAGAAGTATCCACCAACAATCTCAAGATCGGCTTTAGACGATATGGATGAAAATCGGAGGAAGTATTCGCTATTCTCGAGCTTTGGTTCGATTTCAGCAGTTGAGTAATCGAATGTTGGGGTAATTGGGAATGGCATTGTAGGGCTCCAGATGGAGCCCTCGGCGGGCATTTGCGTAGGCGTAAAAACTGGTGCCCATACCGCCTCTATGCTGCTATTGCCAAAGTAGTAGTTCAGCTTGGCCGAGGTTACGCCCATGCGAATCTCATCGAAATCGGGTAGCAAGAACTCTCGCAAATCCTTTGGCGCAACCACATCGGTAATGAATACGCCCTCGGCTTTTCCGTAAATAATCTGCTGCTTACCCACGCGAATATCCATATTGTCGAAACGCAAATCGAGGTACGCCTCGCGCAAGCCCAGCTCCAAATCACGATCGAAGTAGTGATACAAATAGGGGTTTACCTTAAATCCTATCTTCTCCTTCTTCTGCTCAAAGTTGAGGTTAAATGTATTCTGAATTATTGAGAAGCTGTTGTCGCCACCCGCGAGCACCCCCGTATGGATTCGGGCAAAGCCCGATATGTCAATACTTTTATCCTCCTGCGCTTGGCCAATTCCTGCTATCAATGAAAGGAGAATTGTTGTAATTACTATTTCTTGTCTCATCATTTTATCTTTTAAATTACTGATAACCATCAGGTAACTTCTTGATTTTGTTTACTTATGAATTCTATTCTGATTATTGCCACGAGCTAAACTTCGACATGCTCAGCAACCAGCCAGTGGCAATTGATAATTATACTGTTAATTAGTACTTAAACCGTTTCTTAGCTTCCTAGCATCATGCTACGCTCTGTAAACTTGCTGTTAGGAATTCCCTTATTCTTCTGCACATCGGTAAATTTCATGTTGGTTCTATGGTCCTTCTGCACATTGTGCATCTCGGTTTCGAGAATAGTCCAGAACCCATCAACCTTTTCGTATTTCTTAATGGTTAGTACTTTCAACAGCTTTCCTCTGTCGTCGTAAAACTCTCGCTTTAACCCAAGGTAGTTGTCCTTCATTACCCAGGTGATGGTTTTTGAGTACATGTAATCGTCCTCCTTGGGAGTGCTTTCCACCACGTAGCAATCCTTGCCGTCAACCGTTTCCTCGCGAAGCAACTTGTGGTTATCCTGATTGGGATGGCGGTCGCCCAAGTAGTCGTAAGTAAAGTCGGACCCCATAAAACTATCGCTTTTCCCATCGCTTGAAATACGCTTGGTTCGCTTAAGGGCAGGAAGGTAGATCCACTGGTCGTCACTCCTTCCGTCAGAATAGCTATAGCTGAGGAAGCTGGTGTCCTTCACATCAGAGGGCGCGAGGAAGAACATGATTTTCTTCTCTCCCCCATCATCGGTTTGCCTGAACTGCTGGATGCTTCTCTCTCGTGTCGATCCCCTGGAATTGGTCAGCGTCATTACAAGGTTTGCACTCATGTTGTTGCCACTGTCTCGGGTGTACACCTCTTGCATAACCTCTAAGCCGCTGGTAGCGGCAAAGGGGGTAGCCAGAGCGAAAAGGGTGATGGCTACACTGGTTGCCATGTGTTTCAGATGTTTGTTCTTCATGCTTTGTTCACTCCTGTATGTTCTATTTGTTTGTTTCGTATCTTCTTGGGCAAGAATCGATTCTTCTTGTCCAGATGATTGATGATGACGATAAGGACCGTTAGGGTAAGAAGTGCACTCATGGCCATGTTCAGCACGATGAGAGCCCCTACCTGCCTATTTGGGGGGAATACGCTGAACAACAGGACTGCGAATCCTCCCATCACAGCGATGGCGTTCAGGATGATTGCCCTTCCTGTGTGGGAGATCGTATCCCTGGTCGCCTCTTGTATGCTCAGGCCGTAGAGCCTGCGGTTCGTGTAGTGTTCAAGCAGGTGTATGGAGTAGTCGACACCGATACCCACAGCAATACTCGATATGAGGGCTGTTGCCGAACTGAGAGGGATGTTCAGCAGACCCATCACCCCAAAGTTGACCACAGCTGTAATGGCTATTGGTACCGTTCCTGCAAGTCCTACCCAAACATTTTTAAACAGGAGGGTGAGTAGAAGAAAAACAATGATGAAGGAAAGGGCCAAGCTGATTATCTGTCCTTTGAGCAATAGGGAGGAGAATATGAAGGCCTTATATCCACTGCCGGCAAAACTGATATTGATGCCATAGGCGGCAAAGGTGGGGGACGCTTGCTGGGCGAGAGCAATGATGGTCTCCATCACAGCAGAGCTGTCACTCTTCAGCTGGAAGGTGATGTTGGCTTTGGTGTAGTCATAATCGACTACCTTCTCCAAGGTCTCAGGATCGCCTGAGAACTCATACAGCAGCAGGTACTGTGCAACCAGTTCCCTGCTCTCAGGTATGGTCTCAAAAGTAGGGTCATTCTCATGCATGACAAGGTTCATCTGCTTGAGGAATGAAGTCAGCGAGAAGGTTGCCCCTACCATTGGATCCTGGGAAAGCCTGTTCTGGAGATCGTCCATTGCCTGCAGTACCTCAGGCTCCTTGAAGGTTCCCTCTTCCTTACTACTGAGGATGATGTTCAAGGAGGAGGTGCCCCCGAACTTCTGGTTTACGAAAGCATCGGTGAGTGCGATGGTGGAGTCAGATTCGAAGTTGGCCAAAAAGCTAGTATCTATCCAGACCTTTGTTGTCCCGTACCCACCCAAGAGGATGATGAGGACAGTGGTGATGATAACCAATTTCTGGTGTTCGATAAGCAGAGCTCCAAAGTTGCTTTCCTTTGGTTTCTTTTTCAGGTTTGTAAGAAGACCCTTTCCCTTCCGAATCTTCTTGTTTGTAGTATCCTTGGTTTTTGGGACGCCCAAAAAGTAGATGGATGCAGGAAAAAGGATAAGGGCAAGGAGCATTTCACTGATGACCCCAATTGCTGCAAACAGGCCGAAATATCTGACAGGAAGCACTTCGCTGGACATAAGGGCCATAAAGCCGATAGCAGTGGTGAGAGCAGTCATGAAGATAGGGCGGATCATCTCCCTGAGGACCTCTTGTACAAGCTGATCCCGGCTCAGGTCCGGACTGTCCTGGATCCTGTGATGAATTGCATTGTGCATATGGATGCCATAGGCTACACCGATGGCTATGAGCATCACCGGAATCATGGTGTCCACTGCATAGATGGGGATACCCAATAGCGTCTTCGTCCCAAAGGCAAATAGTGTACCAAACAGGACAATGATCATATTTATCACGGTATCACGCACAGAACGGAGCAGGAGGTAGAGCAGGATTACCATGACCAGTATGACCAGAGGGAACATGATGGCCATATCCTTTGGACCCAGCTCGGCAAGAGATCCCTCGACGATGGGTCTTCCTGCGACATAGATACGTTCAGGGCCTTCCCAGCTTTTTGCATATTCTGTCAGACGCTTTTGCAGGGAGGTGGCATCACTATCAGGTGCGATCTCGGCGATGATGAGTGTGGAAGTCGAGTCGAAGCTTACATTCCTCCCATTGATCATGGAGTTCGCCTTTACGCTGGCCTCTAGAGAGGCAAGCTCCTCTTCTGTAGTCGGCACCTCAGTATAGAAGCTCTGCACTTCCATATCTCCATCATAGCTGGTGATGTTGTCAGCTGAGGAAAGGGAGGTGACCTTACCCTCCTCTATTTCCTCAAACTGTTGGGGAAGCTCTTCGGTAATCCTCTTGATCTT
>DMAO01000065.1 GCA_003446545.1 Sphaerochaeta sp. | reverse complement strand
CTTCCGATCTGAGAGGCGGCCTCGCATATTCTCTCGCTCGCTGGGGATACCTGGCTGGTCGCTCTCATCAAGCCACAGTTTGAAGTGCCTAAGGATTTGGAAGATTTTACGGGAGTGATTACCGACTCTGCACTTTTAGTGGAGGTAATGCACACAGTCTTTACCTTCCTATCGGAGGAAGGGGTGGGCATCCATGCATTGGCGATGAGCCCTCTCACCGGGCATAAGGGGAATAGGGAATTTCTTGCCTTGCTTAAAAAATCAAAAGGCTTGGATAGTGCCTCTTTTACAGGTCAGCTGGAAGAGTTGCTCGCTCTCCCTCAATAAGCAGGACTATGTCCTTGATTTGGGGAAACCCTTTTGCAGTCCTTCTGAGCTGTTCGTAAGCTTTCTTTACATCCCTACTCTCCAGGAACTGCTTGCTTAGGTCAATGTAGAGTACTTTGTTTGAGAGGGTAATACCTCGTAAGGTGGTTTTGGGATCAATAGAAGAGATTGCTCCCTTTTTGAGGGCTTGGAGATTGGGTCCGGAAAGCAAGCTTTCAAAGGTATCATGATAGGCGGAGCCACCCTGTTTCACCTGTTCCTGTCTGAACTCCCTGAGTGAACCGTCAGAGCTATAGAACCAAATTCTTGCCTGTTGCTGATTGCTAGTCGTCCCTGTAGCGGCATTGAGCAGAGGGAGGACCCCACTTTGCCTGACAGATTCAAGTACGATAGGGAGCCCTATGACAAGTACTGTCGCTGTGAAGACCAGCCAGATTCCAAAGAGGACAAGTGTGTGTCTCCTACCTTTAGGGCTCTTGGGTATTCTTTGCTTTTCATCATTGCCGTCCATATGGTCATTCTAGTCGAATTGCTGTCGGGTTTCCAGCTTTACATGAGAGGATAAAGCCCGTATAGTACATTACATATGAGGATATTCAAGGGTATAGCAGCTTCAGGGGGTCTTTCCAAAGGGAAAGCCCTAGTACATGTACGCTCTTTCATGGTTGTTGAAAAGCAACACATAATGGCTGTGGATGTACAGGAAGAAGTGCATAAATTTCGTACAGCCGTAGGACAGGCAAAAAAGGCATTGGAGGAACACCAAAGCCCTGATATCTCTGCTGAACCGGCAGATATTTTACAGACACACCTAATGATGCTGGGCGATCCCGAATACCTCTCCCAGATTGAGGAGTATATTTCTACAAACCTCGTAGGTGCTGGGTGGGCTGTGGAATCAGTGACCAATAGTATGGTCGCCCTACTTGAAGGCTCACCTGATGAAATGCTCAAAGAACGGAGTGTCGATTTCAAGGATGTGTCGCTTCACTTGCTCGATGCTCTCAACATGAGAACCAGGCGGACAGTAAAGAATCTTACTGAAGATGTCATACTTGTTGCCGACACTCTCATGCCTTCTGAACTTTTCTCGATGGACAAGAAGCATATCATTGGTATTGCCTTGGATGGAGGAGGGAGAGCCAGCCATGTCGCAATTTTGGTGCGCGCCTTCAACATCCCTACGGTCATAGCCCTGGGAACAGCTTCACAGAAGATCCATGATGGTGATGAGATTATCCTGGATGGAAACTATGGAGAAGTGGTCATCCGTCCTGATTTGACAGCGGCTCAGAGTCTGAACGAAAGGTATGCCCGCTGGCAAGCAAATGAGCGAGAATTGCGGTTGATGATTGACCTGCCGACTGTGACCACTGACGGCCATGAGGTGATGCTTAAGGCCAATATTCAGACAGTCTCCGAGGTCGAATCGGCCAAAGAGGTAGGTTCCTCAGGTGTGGGACTATTCCGGTCGGAGTTCCTGTTTATGGATAGCAAGGGCGGTTCCACTGAGCAGCAGCAGTTCGAAGCCTATCGGGATGTCGTCCGGTCAATGGCTCCGTTACCGGTAACTATCCGTACCATTGATGTCGGTGGGGACAAGGTTGTCTCGGGAATGGGCATAGATGAGAAGAACCCTATCCTTGGCTGGCGAGCCGTAAGGTTCTGTCTTTCCCGTAAGGACATCTTTACCGTTCAGCTTCGGGCACTGCTGCGAGCCAGTGTGTATGGAAAGCTGAGGATCATGTTCCCCATGATTAGTGGAGTNNGAGGAATTGAGCGCTGTGCTTCACCTCTTTGAACACGTCAAGGAAGAGTGTAGAATTGAGCAGATCCCGTTTGATCCTGATATCCAGGTCGGCACCATGATAGAGGTCCCCTCTGCAGCCTTGTGTGCAGATATTCTCGCAAGAAAGGTAGATTTTTTCTCTATTGGAACCAATGACCTGATCCAGTACACCATTGCCGTTGATCGGGGAAATGAGAAGATAGCCCACCTTTTTCAGCCATTTCATCCGGGAGTGTTGCGCTCCTTGCAGATGATCGTAGAGAAAGCCCACCAGGCAAACATCCCGGTGAGTCTCTGCGGAGAGATGGCTAGTGATCCACTCTGTTCCGTGCTGTTGGCCGGACTGGGGTTGGATGAATTGAGTATGGGGTCCCAAAGCCTCCTGCAGGTCCGCAAGATTTTACGCTCTGTCTCGTATGAAGAGGCCAAGCAACTTGCCGACCATGTGCTGGAAATGGAATCCTATCTTACGATAACCACCTATATAAGGGAGTGGATGCATGACCGATTCGATCATTTCACCACCATCTGAACTTGATATTGGGCAGCCTAGAATGCCTGTAATTGCCATTATTGGAAGACCCAATGTGGGTAAATCAACACTCTTCAACCGCCTCATCGGTAAGAGAAGAGCCATTACCGACCCAACGCCAGGGGTCACGCGTGACCCTATCCCCGAGCGTTGGCTTCTGGGTAACCACCCGGTGACCATCATTGACTCCGGCGGAGTCAAGATAGACCGTGAAGGCCTTGATGGCCTGGTCGCCGACTAGAGTCTTTCCTTGCTGAAAATTGCTGACGCCATCGTATTCATGATGGATTGTACAGAGGTGACAGCTGAAGACCGAGAGCTCTTGGAATTTCTTCGTCCCTTCACCGACAAGATGGTGTTGGTGGTCAACAAGATAGACACCCCTTCACGCGATGACCTCCTATGGGAGTATTATGAATACGGCTACCAGCGCGTTCTGGGTATCTCAGCTGCGCATGGTCATGGTATTGAAGAGTTGGAAGATACGCTGCTTGGCATGCTGGACCTTATCAGTCTGGATGAGGCTCCTGAAGAGTTGGATAGCGTAAAGCTTGCAATATTGGGAAAACCCAATACAGGAAAGAGCACTCTTGCAAATCTGCTGGTCGGAGAAGACATTTCAATAGTCAGTGATATTGCCGGTACCACCCGCGATGTGGTCATGGGCGCATTTTCCTATAAGGGGAGTGATTTTACCGTGCTCGATACTGCAGGAATTCGCAGGAAGAACAAGGTTGATGAGGATGTCGAATACTATTCGGTAAACAGGGCTATCAAGACCATTGATGAAGCTGATGTCGTGTTGCTGATGATCGACGCCATCGAGGGCCTCTCTGACCAGGACAAGAAGATTGCCCAGCTTATCGTACGGAGAGGCAAGGGCATCATCCTAGTACTGAACAAGATTGACTTGCTCCCCGGTATTGGCAACGAGCTTGATGCTATCAAGGATAGGATGCGTTTCCTCTTTCCTGTTCTTAGCTTTTCCCCTATTGCTGCAATCAGCGCC
>DMAO01000021.1 GCA_003446545.1 Sphaerochaeta sp. | reverse complement strand
TATTAAAGATACAATATTCTGGCGCTGAGCTTTTTATAGAAGTCTTCAGCCTCATCACCAAGAAGCTGCTCCCAAGCCGGGGTATCTGCTCCCTGAAGGCCCACCCCACCCTGGATGAAGGCCTACAAGGCACCTATGCGATCAAGGCCTGATAGGGAGTATACGCTTTGTTATTCTCTCTCTTCTCTTTCTCTATCTTCTTTTATGGTATTCAGCTGTTCATCACTTCTGCTCTGGAGAAAAGCACAAGGGCCTTGCCGCTGTAGCGGTAGGGCACCTGGGTTTTCTCTCCTCTTTGCCTCTATCCACTACGCTCTTCCCTTTTCCCAGCCTAGGGGATCCAGGGATTTCCTGCCTCCTCCAAGTCTTCCTACCAACCAGAGGTACGTGGTTACCCCAACTTTGTTGCTGTTTGTATGGTGCCAATTCTGGTAGATCAACTGATATGGATATACTTCACGGTTGCCTTTTTCCCTCTCTCTTGTACAATACCTATATGAATAAGAAAGAATTGCTACAACGCTGCAGAGTCTTTGAACAGGGGTATGTGGAAGTTGGACAGCTCATATATGATTGGGGCAATGCCAGCAAAGGACTTAAAGAAACAAGTGATGCTATACTGGCCCAGGAGAAGGAGGGGACTTCCCCCCCACCGTTTTATGAAGCAAGTGCCTTCACCTACCTGCTTAGCCATGGCCTTACTGATGCCAAGGTCCTCAAGCGACTGCTGAACAAGCATGAAGAGACATTGGATCCAGAATCAAAGCAGATGCTAGCATACGTGATGGAGCACCCCGCCTACTGGAGCTGCTTCTCAGTTGTTGAAGCCCTTGATGATGACCTGTTCACCATCAAGGACCTCTTGAGCGGAGAGATTCACCAGCTATACTCCACAAGGTTACTTAGCTTGGAGAAAGATCCTGACATCGGAGGCAAGCACTTCTTGACCTTGGTCTATTCCAACGGTGAATGCCTGCATACGGCAGGAGTTCTCCGGTTCAATGCACTGCCGGTTTCTGATTTGCGTTTCTATTGTTCGCTATTCCATCATAAAGCTGATTCTGCCCTTAATGAGGCAATGCTTAAAGACGTCATCAACAGGCACTACCTTGAGTTCTTCAAGCTCGATACCATCAGCTTTGCACCAGAAGCCATACAAGGGGATGAAACACTCAAACAGATGTGGCAGCCCTTCACCTTGAAGGAGTTTGACATCGCTAAGCTGGGAGGCGAATGGGATACTGTTGAACTCGGGAACCAGATCAAATACAACATGGTAGAACCTGATGAAACCATGTGGAGCTTACCAAAAGGGGAATTCCTGTTTTCTGGATTCCTTACGATGGAAGGCATGTTGGTACGGGATGTGAAAACAGGTGCCATGGGGCTATCGACAAGCACTCCTACTGCCTACACCTTTAATACAGCCCTCCTGAAGCGTTCCTACCCAAACCTCTTTCTCCCTGAGAAACCCTCAGTGTCCATTTCAATTCCCCTTGCCGGCCTGTTGATGGAAATGGACATTGGAGTCCCTTGGTCCCATTTCAAGAAGATTATATTTACCCCTCATAAGGCACTAAAAAAACTACTCTATGGGGAGGATTCCTACATCGTCCCATCAGACGACAAGACCTTTGAACTGACAGATTGCCCCGTTCCCTCCCTAGCAACACAAGAGCTCTTTTTTCAACCCTTGGTGGAATCAGATCTCTTTGTCTTTGATGATGGGCCTACTACCCTCTCTGCCTTCAATGCCCTTACCGGAGGCAAATTCAAGGACGAGTATTTTGAAGTGGATTTGCCTGCCTTCATTGAAGATGCCTTTGTCGAGTACTTTACCCACGAGACTCTCTCGTACTTCCTGGCAAACTCCTTCTTCTGGATTCTCTTCCATATGGGCAAGGATTGGCATAACGCACGTAGCTATGCCATCGAGATACTCAAGCTGATGCCCGGTATCATCCTGCACCACTATGAAAAGCCCGAACACTTCATCTCCGACTTCAGCCTCTTCACCAAGAAGATTCTCTCAAATCGGGGAATTTGCTCACTCAAGGCTCGTCCCTTGACGTATCAGATTGAATATGGGCTGTATGACATCAAGGGCAGTGAGGCCTTCTACAGCCTTGTGGAAGGATTAAAGGCCTGATACGTGATCATCTCAAGATGAATCACCTGTTGTGTTGTGTATTGTCCTGTTTTATTCTGCTTTTCTGTATCCTGATCTGTAAGGAAGGCCCAAAAGCCTTGCCGCATTGCGGTAGGGCACTTGGGCTTTCTCTCTCTGTCAAACCTATCCCCTGTACAAAAACGTACTTTGCAAACCTCAGTTTGGTTAGACTCTGACCTATGGGAATACTGACTGTACCAAACATGACCTTTTGGTAAGTCACTCCTCTGTATAAAACCGCTATCTAAAAAACCTTTGCATTAGGGCAACTCTTCCTGCCTTACTAACCCACGCTCAGGGGAAAACCGCTCTTGCTTACCAAGCACTACCCTTTGCCAAACCAAGACCCTCATCAACACCCTCCCATAGCGTGCATCCCTACCACAAAGAGCTATCGCCTTCATCACTTTCCTAATCATTTGCCCCATCCTTACAACAGCCCCACCTTACGGAATTCATCCTTCATGGCTGGCCTTTTCATGTATCTTGGTGCCAGTGCCTGGACACACTCCTTGGCAACTACCTCACCTCCAATTGCTGAAAGCTCCCTAAGCCATGAGGCCAGGTCCTTATACTCTTTGCGGGAGGAAGAGGCCTCTCCATCAGTTAGAATTATTTGTTTGTACAGGGCAAAGACCTCTTTTTGATAGTGGGGAAGCAGCACCTCCTGATAGTTCTGCACCAAGCGGGGATGTTTCTGGATGTAGGCGAGTAAGCGACCATGCTTACCCTCACCTTTGAGAACTTCAGGATAAGGGTTTTGTCTATTGAGCGAAGCATGCTTCGCTCCATCACGAGTTTGTAGGTCATCAAGCAGACCATCGACAACAGTTTCCCATTCCCTAGGCTCATAGCTCTCTTTCAGGATAGGGTAATAATCGAGCCTGTCATGCAGGAGAAACATTTTGGCAAGTTCCCTTACCTTCTCCCTGTTTCCACTCGCCTGGTAGACGTTGAACAGCAGGACGCTCCAGTCCATACCCCCTCGGGGGGTATAGGCTGAAGATTCCTTCTCCTTTGCAAGCTTTTCAGCCAAAGCATAGTCCTTTGCCCCAAGGGCATAGTCAAAGGCTAGCTTTCGCATAGCCTCATAGGAGAGGTTGTCCAGGGCAAAGGCTTGGGCATCCTCTGTTCTCCCCTGCTTGATCAAGAGTGCATGCTGGAGCTCCAAACTGGTGAGTGTGGAGGATTTAACACCCCAAGGTGCTTCAGTCTCGTCAGAGACAAGGGTGACCAGGTAGTCCCTCAAAACTTTCTGGTTGCCTTCTGTCTCTGCGAACCGCAAGCAGAGAGAGAGCAACACAGCTTGTAATGTTCCCTTGTACTGCTTTGCCTCAGGAAGGAACTGGGTGAACAACCAGGAGCCATCATCAGGCCTGATGGTACTATCATCAAAAAGGGCTGCTATCTCGCTGAGGACACCCTCTACTTCATCAGTGAGAGTCTCGTCTTCATCCTCGTACTCGTCTATGGCAGAGAGCTCATGGACCATCATGGTGGCGATGGAACCTCCATACCTGATATCCCCCTCTTGTATGGCACTACGTGCCATCATGAGAAACTCTGCAATCTTCTTCCTGAAGGCTGGGGAGAACTGCCAGCCATACTCCTCATCGTCCCACCCATACTCATCGTCTTCTGGGCTCTCTATGCCGTCTTCACAGGCTTGCCTGAACTCGATGCCAAGATTTGTCAGGTTGACCTCACCATCAGGGGAAGGGAAGGCAGCAACCAAGGCAGAGGTTAATTCAGGACTCTTCTTGGCATAGGAAAGCAAGAAGGAGAGCAACTCCTTCTTGCTCTTCTTCTCCAACAAAGATGCAAGGTCGACTTCTTTTGGCCTGGCTACCAGTGTATGTGGGGTGCTGTTCAGCTGATGACGCAAGGAATACAACGCTGCAACCTCATGCTTGCAGTACTCACCCCAATCATAGGGACACGTACAGGCAATATCTTCGACCTCCCTATCATCATCAAGGGTAACCGTTACAGTATACAGCTGTGATCCTGCGACTTTAGCCTCATAGTAGTTTGTGTGGGTCATCTCCAAGGAAAGCACACACTTGTCCCGATAATAGGCATGTCCTCTCTGGAGTATCACGGACGAATCGATAGCATCTTCAAAGTCATCAAGGTTCATAGCGGCCTCCAAGGTAGATAATAGTATCATAGGGGTATGATTTGCTGAAGTAGGGGGAATGTCAGCTTGGTTTCGATAGGTACACAGGACCCAAATGCTGACCACAATACAGATTTTGGTACTTGTTGTCCTACTTTCCCTTGTGGGTTTCCTTCTTTGCTGTTCTCCCTGTTGCTGTAGGCACTGTCAGCCTGCTTCCTTTCAATTGCTCGCCTGGTGATTAGAGGTTTCCTTTCAGAGCCCTTTTCCTGTTCCTTTTTTCGGCATTTCCTGTACAATACAAAGCATGTATAACCTCAAAGAAATAAAAAAAACCTGTGACCTGTTTTTCAAAGCCTATCAAAGCTACGATGACTTCATCCCCGATTGGCTGGACAGCAAACCACCTCTCAGAAAGACCGTACGTGCAATCCTTTCCAAGGCTGATACGGTCGATCTACCAGAGGATTTCTGGAAAGCCCAAGCATCACTGTACATCGATGCCCACATGCTTACCGATCCCAAGTCTATCAGGAAGATGCTCAAGGAGGTTGAGCCCTTCGCATCAGAAGATACAAGGAAGGCCCTCGCCTTCTGGGCGGATAATCCTGGCTTTTGGTGCTTCTATGCCATCAAGGAGACCCTAGGGGATGACTTCTTCATCATTGAAGATCTGGTGACAGGGCAAACCCACCTACTGCACTCATCAGACATCGGATATATGCAAACAGACGTAGCCTATCGCAACAAGCATTACCTTAGCCTGATGCTCTTCAACGGTTCGTGCTTGCAAGCCATAGGATTCCCCAAGTTCAACTCCCTTCCTGCTTCTGACCTGCAGTTTTTCTTATCGTTGTTCTCCCCCGGCCTTGCATTGAGCCCTGCCATCAACAGGAATTTCATACGGCTCCTCGACTTGGAGAGTATCAGCAGCTTGCCTGTGTTTGTTGAAGGGGATGTTGCACTGAAGCAGACGTGGCAATCATTCAGACTCAAGGACTTCTCCATCTTTGACCTGGAAGGCACCTGGGATTCACAAGAAAAAGGCAGGCTGCAGATATACAGGTTTGTGCAAGAGGCTGCAAGCTATGCAAGCCTCCCCAACTTCTCTGTTCTCGAAGCTGAGCGGGGGATCCTGACTGCAACCTTGGTACGGGACAACAAGAGTGGGGAGATGGGTCTCTTAACCTCAACGGACACTTCCTACACGTTGTTCGCTCTTCTTCTCAACCGATCCTATCCAGAACTGGATCTACCGGAAAAACCCTCTGTATCCATTTCTCTAGGGCTCAGCCTGCTGTTATCTGAGGGTACGTATCCCCTACCCTGGAATAAGTTCAAAGGGCTCCTGGATGCCCAGGACGAGTATGATGACAATCCTATACCGGTTCCAGAACTGACTCCTGAAAGATTACAAGAACTCCTGGACCTGTCAGGCGATGACAATCATGTCGATATTCGGGATGTTCTTTCGAGACCGACTGCACAGAAGCAAGCGTACCAAGACACCTATCAGGTCGACCCCAACGACAAAGGCTTTGAAATGTTTGATTGGCCAGTCCCACCCCTAGGAATACAGGACCTTTTTGACTCCACCCTCAACGACTCAGTGGTCTTTGAGGTGATGGAGGACAAGAGAAGCCTAGACCTGTTCAACACCCTTACCAATGGCTCCTATGCAAATCTGATCGAACAAGACGGATTAGCTTCGTTCATCACCTCCCTGTTTGCTGACGCCTACCCCGAAAAAGTAAGCATGTTCCTGATGAACGCGTTCCTCTGGAGTCTTTATTACAAGGGAAGCTCTTGGGTTCCAGCCCGTAGCTACGCCCTTGAGATACTGAAGATGAAAAGCTACCCCCTCACCCCTATCTACTTTGAGAGGGAAGCCTTTCTCCAGGATTTCACCTCTTTCATCAAAAGGATCCTCTGCACCCGAGGCCTCTGTTCCCTGGCAAAGAGACCTAGCCCTGAAGAGGTACGCTTGGGGACGTTTACGATCAAGGGCAGTGATGCGTTCTACAGTCTGATACGGCCTGGGGAGTACCGAAGCTACTGAGAAGGCTGACCTTTTACTGAAGGCAAGACACCAAGGGTCGAGATAGGCCCTTGGTGTCTTTTTCCTGAGTATAGTGGGGTGTCTGCATTAAATACCAAGGTGGTGGTCATCGAGAACAAGGACTGGATAGCTCCCATCCTCAACAAGGATTTCCAAAAGTGGGCAACCCTTAACGATGTAGCCATCCTTCCATCAAAGCTGGTTTCACCGAGATTCAAGCCAAGGAGGGGTTAATTATAAGATTTTAAGACTTTGTATTGCCCTCTCTTTGCAGCTCCTTCACGCTTAATATAATTCTTTTCTCTAAGCTCTTTACTGGCTCTTTGTGCGGTCCTAACAGGAATCTGTAAATCATTGGAAATTTGTTGAAGTGTTTGTTTCCCATTGCGATCCATAGCTTTCAGGACAAGTATTGCGTTCTTGGATAGTTCTGTATCACCGCCATTTACTCCGCCATTTACTCCGCCATTTACTCCGCCATTGTTTTGTTTGTTAAGAATAGCCATGGCTTCCTTGTTGTATTGAAAGTGTACTGAGATAAAATGATCTGAAATATCGAAGATATCCTTGGGGTAAGCCCTCAAGATCTTCTTCATTCCCCAACGAAGCGAGAGTAGCAAAAGCATTACCATGCTTCCATTACCGTGCGAGTGCTGGGAAAGCAAGGTGAGATACTCCGCCCCTTGGGGCGGAAAAGGAGGCAACGCCTC
>DMAO01000364.1 GCA_003446545.1 Sphaerochaeta sp. | reverse complement strand
ATCATGCCATGCTGGTGGATACCACTCTCATGGGCAAAGGCATTGGCGCCCACTATTGCCTTGGAGGGGTTCATCTTCACTCCTGTTATGGAGGTCAGCACCCGAGCAGAGCGATAGATTTCCTCGGTCCTTATGTTGGAATGGAAGTTGTACTCATCGCTTCGTGTCCTGATGGCCATGGCAATCTCTTCGAGGGCGGCGTTTCCGGCCCTCTCTCCTATGCCACAGAGGGTGCACTCAGCCTGCCTTGCACCGGCCTGCAAACCGGCCAGGGTATTTGCCATGGCAAGACCCAGGTCGTTGTGACAGTGCACGGCAAGGATTGCCTTGTCCACATTGGGTACACGGTTCATGACAGAGCTTACCATCCTCGTCATATCAGAGGGGGTGGCGTAGCCTACCGTATCCGGCAGATTTACCACCTGAGCACCTGCTGCTATGACAGCCTCGACAACCTGGCAGATGTAATCGAGGTCGGTGCGAGTTGCATCCTCCAAGGAAAACTCCACATCACCACAGAGGTTTCGTGCATACCTCACCATCGCAACAGCCTGCGTCAAGGCCTGTTCACGGGTCAGTTTCAGCTTGTACTTCAAATGCAGGTCACTGGTAGCAAGGAAGGTGTGAATTCTAGGCCTTTTGGCCTCCTTCACTGCCTCCCATGCTGCATTGATGTCCTTTTCCAAAGCCCGTGACAAGGAGGCGACTGTCACATCCTTCACAGCACGGCTTATCGCCTGCACGCTGGAAAAATCCCCGGGGGACGCTATGGCAAAACCCGCCTCAAGGATGTCCACACCTAGAGACTCCAACTGCTGGGCCATACGAATTTTTTCGTCAAGGTTCATGCTGTAGCCAGGTGCCTGTTCGCCATCTCTCAAAGTAGTGTCGAAAATAAAGATCCGATTGGTGTTTTCCATAGTGTCCTTCCTAGAATTTTTCGTAGTTATTTCTTCAGCCAGCTCATCAGGGAGCGCAACCTCTGCCCGGTCTTTTCCAGAAGGCTCTCACTCTCAATGCGCTTCTTGGCATTGAAGTAAGGTCTTTTGACCTGATTCTCCAACAACCAGTTGCGGGCAAAGGTGCCTTCCTGGATGTCGGTGAGGATGCCTCTCATAGCCTTGCGGGTGTCATCGGTGATGATCTTGTCCTGAGTGATGTAGTCGCCATACTCTGCAGTGTCGCTGATGGAGTAACGCATGTAGGACAGGCCGCCCTGGTTGATAAGGTCAACGATGAGCTTCATCTCGTGGCAACACTCGAAGTATGCCATCTCAGGCTGGTATCCAGCTTCCACCAAGGTGTCGAATCCGGCCTTGATAAGGGAGGTGACACCACCACAGAGGACTGCCTGTTCGCCGAACAGGTCGGTCTCAGTCTCTTCCTTGAACGTGGTCTCAAATATACCTGCCCTACCGGCTCCGAGTCCCTTTGCATAGGCTAAGGCGATATCCTTGGAGTCTCCGCTCGGGTCCTGGCTGATGGCAATCAGTGAGGGAACGCCCTTACCTTCCTGGAACTGGGTGCGAACCGTGTGACCAGGTCCTTTGGGTGCGATCATGATGACATTCACATCCTCAGGTGGCTTGATCTGGCCAAAATGGATATTGAAGCCATGTGCGAATGCAAGGTACTTGCCTTTGGTAAGGCCTGCCTCGATGCTGTCGTGGTAGATCTTACCCTGAATTTCGTCAGGAAGAAGCAACATGATGACTTGGGCCATCTTCGCAGCCTCTTCTGCAGTGGTAACCTGAAGACCCGCCTCTTCGGCGATTTTCCAGCTCTTCGAACCCTTGTAGAGTCCGACAACCACATCAACCCCGCTTTCGTGCAGGTTCAGCGCATGGGCATGGCCCTGGCTGCCATACCCGATTATGGCGACTTTCTTGCCATCTAACTTTGAGAGATCAGCCTCCGAATCATAATACATTGTACTCATTGAATCCTATCCTCCGGCCCTTTGGCCTTATTAAATGAAGCGCCACTGTGGCGTTGTGTTCTAGCTCTCGTCTTCATTGTAGCCAATGGAGCTCAACGGTCTCGATCCACGCTCCAGGGCTGTGATACCGGTACGTGACATCTCTACTATCCCGTAGGGACTCAACAGGTCATAGAAGGACTGGATCTTATCCAGGCTTCCGGTCATCTCAAGGGTCACCGTTGATGCTGTGACGTCGATGATCTTCGCCTTGAATATCTGACCAAGCTCGACTATCTCTGTCCTGCTTGATGCTGTGGTGGATACTTTGATCATCACAAGCTCTCGCTGGATGGACTTGGTCTGTGTCATCTCATAGACCCTCTTCACATCAATGAGCTTGCCCACCTGCTTCTTGATCTGCTCCACAATCTCACGGTCGCCTGAGATGACAATCGTGATACGGCTGAATTCAGTGTTCTCAGTCTCCCCTACAGAGAGGCTGTCGATGTTGTAGCCACGTCGGCTGAAAAGTGAGACGACGCGCATCAACACACCGGGATGGTTATTTACCAGGATGGCTAGGGTATACCGTTTTTCTCTGATTTTCATGCTTCTGGCTCCTTTTTTTGTCCCTGCAATGGGTATAGTCTGTCCATCCCCTGAATGAGGGGATTTTTCCACGGACCTAACAGATATGCTCTGCCGCCGTGGTTAGAGAATAATTAGGCTTACTACAATAAGAAGAAGGGTGATAGGTAGGGCAACGAGGAGGAGGTTTGCTAGGATTACGTTGTCATCAAGAAAGCTACGCATAGAAAATGCACCAGAACGAGAAGAACCTTGTGCTCCGGCATAGGCGCCAGAATGCATTGTTCTGTCTGTATTATCTGTATGGTGACTCACCTGCCTTGCAAACCCTTTCACGATACACTCCTCAAAAATGGCTGAATAGCCTTGTAAAGGTTGTAACGCGGTTCTCATAATCGTGTCAACCCTCAATGCATCAAACCCTATAAAAATATTCATCCAGTAGTATGTTTATGCAGTAAACATACGTTAGGCCCTACTGATATTGAACGCCTCGGGTTTTGGCGATACAGTGAGGAAATGAGTAAAAAGACATGGAAACTTGGAAGCAGAACCCTGTTTGGGCGGCTCCTACTCTACTTTATCATAGTGTTGGTGGTCCCACTTGGGCTCTTCTCTTCCTTTTATTCCCTGACAGGAAAGAGCAACCAGGTCCGCTACCTCCAACGTCAAGCTATGGACATCATAACACAGGATGCCAGGCGACTGGGAGCCATCCTAGAAGACTACAGGCATAAGGCTTATACCCTCTCGACCGACGATCTTGTTGTCCGTATCCTGCAGGAGGATGTCCTTGATGCCAACACCAGTGCCTCCAGGGAGCTCTACCAACTGCTCTTTGGCATTATGAAGGGAGACACCTACCTCGCTAGCGCCCAACTGGTGAGCAACTCAGGTAAGGTAAGAATATCGACACACGAATTCCCTGAGGTCTTTGATTTGCGCTACCAGGGCAACGACTGGGATATGAACAACATCATCAGCCAGAATAGGGATGTTTCCCAGACAGCCTCACTTATCAGCATAGGTGGACACAGGACAGCAGAGAACGGTCGCCAGGTCCCGGTTTCCATACTCAGAAAGGTCTATGACAAGTCGTATACCAATCTGGGCTATCTTGTAGTGGAGATCTATGCAGAGGCCCTTACCGAGGTAATCAATACAGACAGAGTGCTTGGTGAGGAACTGCTGATCGACACTGTGGATTTTTACGTTTNNAGTTGTTCCCCGAACTTGCTTCTCTTAAGGGTGATTTCTCCAACAAAGTCGTACAGGATGGCACCTCCATCTTTGCCACCACCACCATACCGGGAACCTCCCTGATCTTGGCAGGCATCATCAGTTCGGTTCCTTTCCAGGAGAACCTGAACCAGTGGATTTGGGCTTTTGCCCTGATGATGGGCATAGGTACCATTCTGGCCATAGCCCTCTCACTACTCTTCTCCCGCTCTATTACCAAGCCTATCAGGGGCCTTGCCACTTCCATGCAAGCTGTGGAGTCAGGGAACCTGCAGACAAAAAAAGAGTATGCGAAAATTAAGGAATTCGCACAGCTGGACCACTGTTTCAATGTCATGGTCGAACAGATCAGAGGGCTCCTGCACCTGACGCGTGAAGAGCAGCAGAAAGTTGCTGAAGCGGAACGCAAGGCACTTGAAAGCCAGATGAACCCCCATTTCCTCTTCAACACGCTGAACACCATCAAAGCTTTGGCGAGGGTGCATGGAGAGGAGGAAATCTACACCATCACCATACAACTGGGCAAGCTTCTTCGCTCCACGATAGACAACCATGAGAGTGAATGCACACTTAAGGAGAGCATGGCCCTGATCGACTCATACCTGACCATCCAGAAGATTCGTTTCGGAGACAAGCTACATGTGACCACTGTCCTCGACCCCTGCTGTGCAATGATCAAGACTCCCAAGCTGATAATCCAGCCTTTGGTGGAGAACTCCATCGTCCACGGATTGGAACCTAAGGCAGGGGACTGGAACATCGAGGTCCTCGTACAGGAGCAGAACAGGAGGATTTTCCTCACCGTCAGAGACGATGGAGTGGGATTCCCCCCAGGAACACTTCCAGAAAACCTCGATGACCTTGCAAATTCAAAGCACGTTGGTGTATACAATGTGTATAGGCGTCTTGCCCTCAAGTATGGGAAGAGGATGAGTTTCTCAATCGTTTCCAAGGAAATGGAAGGTACGGTGGTATCCATCTCGTTTCCCATAGGCAATAATGAGACCGAAGGGAGTACCATATGAGTTACACAGTAGTATTTGTTGAGGATGAGAAGATTGTGCGCGATGAGATAGTCTCATCCATCCGGTGGAAGCTACTCGGTCTGGAGCTGGTAGGTACCGCCGGTGACGGCCTTGATGGCGAGAGGCTCATCAAGGAATTGGAACCAGATATTGTCCTTACCGATATCAGGCTCCCCGGTTTGGACGGGCTTACCATGCTATCGCGTTGCCCAGTCAACCATGCCATCATCCTAAGCGGCCACTCTGACTTCAACTACATGAAAAAGGCCATCAGGCTCGGGGTATTCGACTACCTGCTCAAGCCAGTGGACGACGAGGAGCTTGAAGAGACACTTGCCAACCTTGTCAAGAAGATTGAGGAGGAGGACCGCGACTTCGAGCAGATGAAACAAAACAGGAAGGCCAGTGCTGCCGAGCTCATCACCCTACCACGCAATGTCAACAACCATGTGATAGACAACACCATAGCGTTCATTGCAGAAAACTATGCAAGCCCGGTGGGTTTGCAGGAAGCAGCAGCCTTCCTGGAACTCTCAGAGAGCCATCTGTCCCGCCTCTTCAAGGAGGTCACAGGCCTTAACTTCCTGCAGTATCTCAATGCCTGGAGGATCAACAATTCGGTAGAGCTGATGAAGGATCCCAAGCGCAACATCGGGGAGATAGCAACCAACTGCGGCTTCCCCACCCCTGGCTACTTCGCCAAGATTTTCAAGCGCTTCACAGGTCTTACCCCTACCCAGTATAGGGATGAGCATAGCGGCCAATAAGGTCAGGGAATGTGCTGGAATAGCACAGGAGAATATGCAAAAAGCCTGCATCTCAAGGTTGAGTGCAGGCTCTCTTTGGAAGAAGGCTAAGAAATAAAATCCCTTCTGCAGAACAAATTAAACACTAATTATGAAAATATGATAGCAGTATTCATTCCCCAACGAAGCGAGAGTAGCAAAAGCATTACCATGGTTCCATTACCGAGCGAGTACCGGGAACGTAAGGTGAGAGAAGCCGCCCCTTGGGGCCCAAGAGGAGGCGAAACCTTAGCTTTCCAGGGCTTGCCCTGGGGTATTGATACCTTTCATT
>DMAO01000054.1 GCA_003446545.1 Sphaerochaeta sp. | reverse complement strand
TGACCTAGTAGAAGACCATTGCCTTGCCCCAGAGCCTTTAGAAGGTTCTAGCGAATACCCCTCTCTTGCTTTATGGAATTATACGCATCCTGGATCTCCCTGAACTTGGCAGTTGCATGGGTGAGGAACTCCTCTCCCATACCTTTGGCTGCTAGGGTGTCAGGATGGAACTCTATGCTCATCTTCCTGTAGGCTCGCTTCACCTCTTCATTGGTGGCAGTCTTGGTAAGGCCTAGGATTGCATAGGAACGTTCCCCTGCAGAGGCAAACCCCCCATAGTTACGGCTCAAGGCATCAACATAGGAGACAGGAAGACGGAAGATCAGGGCAGCTCGCCTTATGAGAGCCTCTTCGCTAGAAGTGACTCTTCCGTCAGCGGACGCCACCCGATAGAAGATATCCAACATGAGCTGGAGGATGTTCGGAGCATGGGCAAAATTCTGATGGAACTGGGAAGCGAACTGCTCAAACGTCCCCTCTCCAATCAAGGCTGCATCGAAGACCTTCCAAGCGGCTTCTTCTTCTCGCAAGCCCAAATGAAGGTCTGAATGGATAAACTCCTGCACTTTTTGTCGCTCATTTGCAGTTACAGTACCATCAACAGAAGCAATGCGGGCAAGCATAGAAAAGGCTCCCACAAAGAACATCATCTGTGACTGGTCTTGGGAAGCTTGGTATGTATCTGCAATTCCAGGACTAAGGGAACCAGCTTTATCGAACATATGCCCGAAGGCAATTCCAGCAATCATCCCCAGGGGTCCACCAAACATAAACCCTAGGGTACCTCCAAAGAGTTTTCCCATCCATGCCATTTTTTTTTACAACTTATCTATCAGCATTGAGCATTTGCCGGAAGGAATGGGAAGGGTTTTCTTCTTGTTCTCGCCGAGAATCTCAATGGTGAAATAGTAGAGCTTTTCAGACTCAAGGCGAATTTCCCAGCCACGTTCAGTCTTGTTGCTGAGAATTGTAATCATATTCCGTTTCAGTGAGAGGTTTTCGATACCCATCGCCTCAAGGGAAGGCATTACCCAGTAAACCGTCTTTCTAGGTAGGGAGATGTCAAGCCCGATGATGTTCTCTATCATCAGGGTGATGGTCACCAGACCTGCAAAAGGCATCAGACGCCTACGGGGAAAGCCGGGAATATCCTTGGTTGTGGAGTACCCTTCCTTATTGGGAAGATAGGCCTCCCACACATCACCAATGGTCTCAGCATCAGGATGAAGGGTATCAAGCAAGTAGTACATGTGCCTGATGGCACACTCTCTTGCAAAGATAAACTGATTGAACTTCTCCAAAGCCTTGATAACAATAAAAGTGTTTACGGAGAGCACCCCACCGCAGTGACCATTTCCCTTCTCGCTAAAAGCAGGAGAGGAGACAGGGACTCCGGGGAAGGGGTTGTCTGTACCGAATTCCTTGGGATTGTGCAAGTCTTCAATCATGTAGGCAGCACGCTCGTCATTGGGAATCTCGGCAAGCATCGCCCAGTAGGCTCCGATAAACTTGTTCTTAACCCTGTTCTCCTTGATATCGAGATCAAAGTAGAAATTCTTATCAGGATCCCACATCAGTGAGTTGATCCTGGTCTTCAGGGAGAAGTAGAGCCTCTTATAGCGAAAGCTCAACTCCTTGTCGTTGAGAATATCTCCTATTGCCGACATGTAGAGGGCATTCACCGCAAGCTGTGCGTTGAAGTCTAGGGGATAGTAGACCCTGTCTCGAGGGGTATTTCCGCTCTCGCAAGAGGATATGGGCACTGAGTACAGCCCATTGGGTTTCTGAAAAGTAGTCTGAATCCAAGAGAAATATTTCTCCAAGATAGGGACAATCTCCTTCAGCCTTTTTTTATTTCCTACCTTGTGGTAAAATCCGTATTCAACGTACGCAAATAACGGAGGAGAGATTCCTTCGGGGTTCGCAGCGGTAAAAACCGGGGAACCATTATCGATGGAGTATTCACCTCGAATTGCTCCGTTTTCTTCTTGTTTCTGATAGAAAAAGTCCATCATAGGGAACGGTGAGTTGTTCTGGTTGCTGTATACAAGAAAAAGAGCGGAAAAACAGGACAAGTACTGATTGAATGTGGTCTGGTCGGGATAGGAAAGATAGGACCCTAAAAACCCGTTGTCTTCAGTCCCTTGTTTCCAAAGTTCGTCAATCCATACCCAAGACCTGTCATACATATCGACAAAATCCTGATCATAAAAATGTACGAACGGTACCAAATCCTTTATCAACTGGGGGACTCCTTACTATATGTGTCATTCCTGGTAAAACTACAAAAGACGCGCATTTTTTAGGATATACTCTCTTTTCTGAGAAGTCAACCGGATTTGGCTGATCAGACAAAAACAGATAAATATACAAAAACAAGAAAACTTCTTGCTGTATTCAAAGCTAATCATATATATAATAGTCAATTGAAATTGAAAAGGAAAGACTTATTTACTAATAAAACCTCAACTTTCAAAGTAATTTTACAATGCAAGCTCTTTCCCTCACCCACTTGACACGGTTTTCCCTTATTGCACAAAAACAGGCAGGATCGAAGGCAACAACTCTGTGGAAAACTGCGCACACCCCTTGGAAATCTCTTCACCATCGACATGCACAGGCATCGGATTATTCTCTGAAACCAGCTTGACGCTCTTTGCCCTGATAACCGAAAAGAGAGGAAGCTTTACCTGAGTACCCCTAAAGAACTTCAGGGCGATGAACAATAATTTGGAGCTCTTGATCGGTCGGTTAGCAAACACCACATCGAAAAAACCATCATCAAAAAGCGCACCGGGTCCCATGATAAAAGCACCGCCCATCCGCCGTCCGTTACATATGCTCAGCTGCTGCGTCTCAATATACCGGGTCTCACCGTCAAGGGTCAGCTGTACATGAAAGGGCTCAGGATGATTGGCGAGAATCTTGACCAAGGCGAGGACATAGCTCAGAGTTCCTGAAATATGTTTGAAATCGCTTGCAATAAAATTTACCAGAGGCTCAAAACCCATACCCTGACCGTTTACAAAATATTTTCCCTGAGGATAGTTCCCCCCATAGGTTATGCCGGCATCTATGGTGCGGGTCTTTCCTTCAATGATGAGGGCACTTGCTTTTTTCAGATCCAGGGGGATATCCATGCCCCACGCAAAATCATTACCCCGCCCGACGGGAAGTATGCCCACTTTGGGACAAGGTATTTTCTTCTCGGTAACAGCACGCAATATACCGTCAACAACCTCATTGACTGTCCCGTCCCCACCCGCAGCTATTATGCTAGGCCACCCTTCTAGGGTCGCCTGATAGGCGAGCGTGGAAGCCCCGATATCCTTTTCTGTCATAACAACGGTAGCTTCATAGCCGCCTTGTCTGAACAGGCTCACAATCTCTTGCTTGCGAACAAGGGCCCTTCCTTTGGCTGCTTGGGGGTTCAGCAGTATAAATAGTTTCTTGTCAGACATATAAAGCTCCTTTAATCGTAAAAAAGTATCCTATTTACACCCTGTAAGCAATAGCATATCATGGCGTTGTGAATCATCAACAAACACCACCAAGAATCGCGTTTCTTCCTACAACCAGAGCAGATATGCAAGAGAGGTCATGGGACCAACTGGACATAGCATTCATCTCGGCTGACGCCTACGTCGACCATCCTTCATTCGGCACCGCACTGTTGGCACGACTGCTGGAGAGCAAGGGATATCGTGTAGGTATTATTGCACAACCCCGATGGGATTCAACTGAAGATTTCCTAAAAATGGGAAAACCTCGTCTGGCCTGCATGATAAGTGGGGGAAATATTGACAGTATGGTATCCCACTACACAGCAAACGCCAAACCTAGAAGTGAAGACGAGTACAGCCCCGGTGGAAAGGCCGGGTTTCGCCCAGACAGGGCCACCCTATCCTATACGAACAGGGCACGCCAAGCGTATGGGAAGGACACCCCCATACTGATAGGAGGCCTTGAGGCCTCCCTCAGACGCCTAAGCCACTATGACTACTGGACAGACAAGGTGCGTAAGCCCATCCTCCTCGATGCAAAGGCAGACTTGCTCGTATACGGCATGGGTGAGCTGCAGACACTGGAAATACTTGAACGGTTGGAAAAAGGTGAACTTATCAAGGATATCCAAGATGTACGGGGTACAGTGTTTGCACTTTCAGAAAAGTCCCTAGGAGAGTTAGACACTGAGTATCGAACGATTACCCTCCCTTCCTTTGAAGAGGTAAGCGACAGGGATAAAAAGTCGAACATACCCTCAGAAGATGGCAAACAAGCCTATGCAAAAGCCTTCAATCTCCAGATGACCCATGAGAATCCAATCCTAGGGGAGAGAATCATACAGAAGTGTATGGACAGGGCGGTGGTACAGAACCCACCAGCCCACCCTCTTACAGCTGAGCAGTTTGACCTGTTGTACTCGTTTCCCTTTACCCTGAACGCCCATCCCGACTACCAGAAGATGGGAGGTATCCCAGCGTTGGAAGAGGTACGCTTCTCCATTACCAGCAACCGGGGTTGCTATGGCTCCTGCTCCTTCTGTGCGATAACCAGCCACCAAGGGAGGATGATACAGACACGAAGCAAAGAATCCCTTGTACTGGAAGCCCAGAGGATGGTCAGACACCCCTTTTTCAAGGGGTATATCCATGACCTCGGAGGACCGACTGCAAACTTCCAAGGAAGGGCATGTGACAGGCAAGAGACCTATGGCCCCTGCACTACCAAGGAGTGCCTCTACCCAGATCCCTGTGCCAACCTCAAGGACTCACATGAACACTACCTCGATATTCTAGAAGCTCTTGAAGCTGTCCCTGGAGTGAAGAAAGTCTTTATCCGTTCGGGCATCAGGTATGACTACCTTCTGGAAGTGGCCAGCAAAAAGACAAGACAGAGATTCATGAATCACCTGGTGCTCAATAATGTGAGTGGGCAGCTCAAGGTAGCCCCCGAACATGTCGCTCCACAGGTCCTAGATGCGATGGGAAAACCCAAGGCAGAGCTGTACGATAAGTTCAGCGAACTCTATAGGCAGACAAATGAGGAGTTGGGAAAACGCCAGTTCCTCATACCCTATTTCATTGCAGCCCACCCTGGCAGTACACTGGACAGTGCCATTGAACTGGCCCTCTATATGCATAAGACAGGTTTTGTCCCTGACCAGGTACAGGAATTCTACCCTACCCCTGGTACGGTCTCTACCTGTATGTACTACACGGGTCTAGACCCTAGGCCACAAAAAAACTATGCTCCCATCTACATTCCCAAAGGTAGGGAACGTCACCTGCAGAGAGCACTTCTGCAGTACAACAAGGCTGAAAACCGTTCTATGGTTGTTGAGGCCCTAGAAAAAGCTAACAGAAAGGATTTGTCAAGGGTGCTTTTGGCAAGACGGTAACCAGTGTGAAACCTCAAATTGACAACCGCAAGGATTTTACTAGGAGAATGTTCTCCATTGCCCTTCCTGTGGTGTTCCAAGGACTCCTGACCAATTCTCTTTCCTTTGTCGATACCTTGATGATAGGACAACTAGGAGAGGAGGCCATAGCAGCGGTCGGGTTGGCAAACCAGATGTTCTTCCTTATTAGTCTGCTCTTTTTTGGAATTTCCAGCGGCTCTTCCATCTTTCTCTCACAGTACTGGGGTGCAAGGAACGAGAAGAGCATCAAGGCTGTCATCGGCCTTTCGCTAACGGTAGCTTGTATCGGAGCCTCTTTCTTTGCACTAGCCTCATTCTTCATTCCAGCTCAACTGATGCACATCTTCACCTATGAAACCACTGTTGTCAGCCATGGTGTCACCTACCTCAAGATTGTGGCGATAAGCTATGTGTTCACTGCGATAAGCCAGGTACTCTCGACAGCCCTTCGGGTAATAGGGCATGCGAGAATTCCTCTGGGTGTGGCCCTTTTGTCCCTCTCGCTGAATGCAGCGGGCAACTATCTCCTTATCTTCGGAGTTGGGCCTTTCCCTGAACTGGGTGTTGCAGGGGCTGCGATTGCCACAGCCGTCAGCCGTTTTGCAGAAGTGGCCCTCTTGTTGTACATCACATATAAAAAGCACCCTGTCCTGGCAATCAGAGAAAAAAGTTCCTTCAAATGGGACAAGGCTTTTCTCCGTCTTGTCATACCTACAAGCCTACCGGTCATCCTCAACGAGATGTTCTGGGCATTGGGGATGGTTACCTATAAGATTGCCTTCAGCAGGATCGGCATCAGCGCCCTTGCTGCGGTAAATGTAAATGAGTCTATCGCGAACCTTTTCTTTGTTGCGATGATGGGCGTAAGCAATGCAACGCTGATCATGATCGGGATAAAGATAGGTGAAGGTAGGACCGACTTGGCAAGACTCTATGCCAAGCGGTTCATCCTCATCGCTTTAGGTACAGGCCTTGGATCAGGTGTGCTCCAGGCACTTATAGCCCCCTGGTTTGCAAACCTGTTCAACATATCCGATGAGGTAAGGTCAATGGCAGTCTACTGCCTCCTGGTCAATGCTCTGATGCTCCCCCTCAAGAGTATCAACATGGCTGTCATTGTCGGCATCCTCAGAGCCGGTGGGGATACCCGCTTCTCGATGTTTGCAGAGATGTTCGGTGTCTGGGCGATAGGAGTTCCCCTAGCCTTTTTTGGTGTCTTGGTCTTAGACCTGAACATCTGGCAGGTCTACCTTCTTCTGGGTATGGAAGAACTGACAAAAATGATGATCAGCATGGTGCGGGTACAACGGGGAAAGTGGATCACAGACCTGACAGCTGTTCATTCCCCAACGAAGCGAGAGTAGCGGAAGCATTAATATGGTTCCATTACCGAGCGAGGGAG
>DMAO01000367.1 GCA_003446545.1 Sphaerochaeta sp. | reverse complement strand
CGAGCCGATCTCTACAAATCGGTCATTACGGGTGATCTTCTTCATCTCCTCCATCCCGCCGAGGTCGATGATCCCGTCCTTGGAATCGCTGGGGTAGTATTCCTTTTGGCTCATTATGTAGGTCCCCCCTGCCCATATCTGTGCATTGGGATAGTGTAGGATGGTGGTGTTGAACTCGTTTTGTGTCTTTGGAGTATGGATGACTGGAGATCTAATTCCTTCGTACACGCTTGCGCCTCCTAAAGGTGAGTGCGGTCTCGACAATCTGTACGAGTTCACTCATGTGCATGCATTGGCAGGTGTTTAAGGAGAGCTCCTGTATGATGGCATGCTCATCCAAGGAATCTTCAGCAGTTGGGATGGGTCTTGGTCGGCTCATAATGGGGGGATTTATCCTTGTGGAGCGCACGTTGGTAAGGCCTTGCAGGATGGATTCAATAATTAGGGTCTTGGATGCGTAGCAGTTGGGGCATGGGGTGTTCCCATTTCGTTGGTAGGCTCGCTCAATATCTCTGCACAGCCGGGTTTTCTGGTAGCTTTCGAATGTGCTGATAGTTGCATTCTTCAGTCGGAAGGCAGGGATTACGCAGCTGAGAACAGCTTCGTCGTTGAGTAGGACAATGCAGTTTCCGCATGCTTCCCCTTTGCAATGGCACAGCATCGAGTGATTGTCTACATCCTCCATAAGAATGAGCGAAAGGGGCTTGTTGGAATTGACTGAGAGGGAAAGGGCTTTCCCATCGATGGTACACTCAATTTTCATTTGTTTGACCTCATCACATCTAGAATAATCTCTCCTGTCACCGGCACCTGGGGAATATGGGAACCCAAGGCCTGTTGGAGTGCAGATACATATGCAGCTGTGGCAAGGCCCTTCAGTGCACTGGTCACCGAGGAGGATATCTGGTCCCCCTCCTCCTTGATGACGATATCAATCGTAAAGCTTTTGTCACTGGAAAGAAGGGCACCTCCCTCTCTGAGGGTACTTACGATGGTCTGGCGTATCTTGCTACGAAGCGCGTGTTCATCAAAGACCTTTCCTGTGGATATTGTAACCCAGATATTGCGTACCATTGGCTGGAGAGTGACTGCCTGTATTTCCAATTCAAGGGCTAGGGCAACCCAGCTGTTGGAGAGGAATAAGGAACCCTTGGCCCCTCCCATCCTAGCATTGAGTACACTTTCGCAAATGGGCAACGGCTGAACGAACCGCTTCTCCTTGATCTGGGCACATGCCCTTTGAATCTGTTGGGGCATTCTGCCGCTGTTTGCGGAGAGCACTGAAGGTCCGCTGTCCAGCATTTCCTGTTCGTCTTTGGGAAAGGAGATATTTCCCTTCTCGACGCCAAGCTCTTCACAGATGATCTGCTTCCAGATTTCAGAGCTTGCCCCGTTGGTATAGAAGGAGGTGTTGCATTCAACCTTGTTGTTGGGGTTGAGCTGTACCTGCACTGACTGCTGAGGAAGGCCCTTGCATTCGCTGCTGAAGCCGCTTATGCCTGGTCCGCATGCCATGGCTGCGCCCCTACTGTAATTGAAGAAGGTGGAGAGGCGTATCTTCATGTTTTGTTGCAGCTCGTATGCTGCACTTTTTCGTTGGAAGTCAGAACGGGTAGCTACATCGGTAATGATATCCTTTAGCTTGGAGAGTTTGTCGAATTTGATTACCGGCAGATGCGAGTTGTTCTCAGAAGCAAACTTCAGCCTCCAGGCATAGGAAGTATAGCCGGTAAGTCTGGCAATTTCATTGTAATGGCTCTCAGTTGAGGCAAGGGCATCACAATAGCCTAGGTCTCCAAAGAAGTGAGCAGGAGGGTTGTTGCTTGTCTTGAAGGTGATGGAGACTGAAATGGCATCCAAGGGATATATGGGGACGAGCCCCGCAATGAGCTGGTTGGACATTTCCTCTGTGAACATGGGAGCGCTTCCCTGGTCTACACTCACCGATATGGCTTCTGCATGTGGTTTGCCCTCAGGATAATACCAGCTCTTACGCTCGATGGTTACCTCTGGGCGGTAATTCTCTATCTTACATTGCAGTTGGACGGGTCCCTGTGCCTTGATTGCGGCGACAGAAGCTATCGCAGCCAGGGCAGTGGGTCCTATGAGCATCTCATCATGAGGGGCATAGAAGGGTAGACGATGTATGATGATCCTCTTTTTTGGAAAGGTGGTGACTTCGCTGATGGTCTCGCGCACATGAGCTGGCCATTGTGTTGGCAGGTAGACATGCAGCTTGTCCTCCTCGAGGTCGACGCTAATTCGGGTGAGGTTGCTGTTGGTATAGCCGGTTCCACTATAGCGATAGGTGTGCTCCATGGTCACTAGCGTTTCGCCAGAGGTGGCTGCTTCCATATTCCCATACCGGTAGGTGAAGGGAGAGGATACTATCTGCTCGGATTTGGAGGATATATTTGAGGAGGATGCTTCTGATGACTCTTCATATGATATCTCAATTTCGCGGCTTTTAAGTTGGACCGACTCGCTGTCATAGCCAAACAAGGCGAGGATGGGCTGTTTTCGGTAAGAAATTTGAGAAGAGGTCAGCAGTGACGTTGCGTTGTCCAGAACCCGTATCCTGTTGGTCCCCGGGATGTCCCGGGTGGCTATCAGCACATAGTTGTTGTCCAGAGTCGGCATTTTGATCTCACTTATCTTGCCGGACTCGATGACAGAGGTTATGACTATGCCGTGAAGCAAATTTGCTTTGTAGATGGGCTCTCTCTTGTCTGCCATGGTATACCTTCCTCTCTCGTTAAGAAAGATACCATGTTGGCCCGTTATCTGCAATGAGAGAAAGCTACCCCTCTGCTTGCAAAACAGGGGTGAGGGAGAGTACCATGGGTGTATGAACACCCATAAGAGAGATCCCCGTTTGGAGATAGAAACCCTTTCCGACCGCCTGAGAACATACCAGAGAGCGTACTATGTAGATGCAAGGCCCCTGGTGAGTGACCTTGAGTATGACCGTCTCTTCGACCAGCTGCAAACATTGGAAGAAGAGTATCCCCATCTCAGATTTCCTGACTCACCCTCGCAGAGAGTGGGAAGTGACCTGAATAGTGAGTTCCCGGATTTTGTGCATACCATCCCGGTGTTGAGCCTTGACAAGGCGTACAAGAGTGAAGAGGTCTCCTCCTGGATGGCCAAGACAGAGGCAAAGGTTGCCCAAGAGCTTTCCTTTGTAGTGGAAGAGAAGATGGACGGGGTGTCCATTGTCCTGTACTACGAAAAAGGGCTGCTTGTTCGCTCTGTGACACGGGGCAATGGTTTGGTAGGCAATGATGTGACTGCAAACCTGAAGACCATCGCCTCCATACCCTTGCGATTGGGTGAAGAGGTTACTCTTGCCG
>DMAO01000214.1:322-4312 GCA_003446545.1 Sphaerochaeta sp. | reverse complement strand
GGCGAAAATGGTGCAGGAAAAAGCACTCTGATGAATATGCTTGTCGGCCTCTACAGGCCTGACAATGGCGAAATCTATGTACACGGAAAGCTTGCAGAGATTAACTCTCCCCAAGACTCGATGGCCTTGGGCATTGGCATGATACACCAAGAGTTCATGCTTGTGGGAAACATGTCAGTAGCTGAAAACATCATTCTCGGCATGAAGGGCCTTCCTCTGGTCCCTCCTCTTGCAGAAATTAAAAAGAATATTACTGATCTGAGCAAGCGCTACGGCTTGCAAGTCTACCCAGATAAGATAGTCCATGACCTTTCGGTTGGTGAGCAACAGCGAGTTGAAATATTGAAGCTGCTCTACCGGGGTGCAGAAATTCTTATCCTTGATGAACCTACAGCAGTGCTGACCCCAGGTGAAGCAAGAGATCTGAATGAGATCATCAAGAAGATGCTAACAGAGGGCAAGAGTGCTATCTTCATCACCCACAAGATGGATGAGGTCATGGAGTTCTCCCACACCGTGCAGGTTCTCAGACGCGGCAAAAGTGTCAACGTCTGCCCAACCTCCTCAATCAAACGAATTCAGGACCTAGCAAATATGATGGTAGGAAGGGACATTCTCTTCTCCCTAGACCGAGGGCCATACAACCCAGGGGAAGTAATGCTTGAAGCAAGGAACCTAGTCATGGACAGTATCGCGGGAGGCAAGCGCGTCCTTGATGATGTCTCCTTCAGCTTACGAGCTGGAGAGATCCTGGGCATAGCAGGTGTTGCCGGTAATGGTCAGCAAAATCTGACTGAAGCCCTGACAGGACTGATGATGGTAAACAGCGGGCAGGTATTCATCAAGGGTAAGGATTATACCAACAAGTCACCCTTGCAAATCATTAAAAGTGGTGTCAGTCATATTCCTGCTGACCGCGGCAGGATGGGTGTGGTTGGGGACATGAGTGTTGGAGACAACCTCTCCATGAAGAAATATCGGACGAAGGAGCTCAGCAACCATTCCATCATAAAACGTGGTTTGGTCCGCCTGTTTGCAGATAGGCTCATCGAGACCTTTACCATCAAGACACCGTCGCAGGACACTTCAGTAAAATTTCTCAGCGGAGGCAACATCCAAAAGACCATCCTGGCTCGCGAGATTGATTCCTGTGGGGGCATCCTTATTGCCGTATACCCTTCTCGGGGTCTGGATGTGGGAGCCACTGAAGCGGTTCGGCAGAATATTATCAAGCAGAGGGACTCAGGCAATGCCGTATTCCTAGTTTCGGAAGAATTAGAAGAGCTGTTGATGGTTGCGGATAAGATCGCCGTCATGTTCGAGGGGAGAATCATGGATATAATGGACGTGAAGGATGCCAAGACTGAAGAGCTTGGCATGTTGATGGCTGGTGTTGAAAGGAGGGACATATGAGATTTGCCCTCGAGAAACGGGACAGCCGCTCCCAAAAGATGGCCATCCTGGTCCCAGTAATGTCACTTTTGATTTCTTTTCTGCTAGGGGCAATTGTCCTCGGCCTTAATAACGCCAATCCGCTCCAGACCTATGCCGCTATGGCAAAGGGTGCCTTCGGTAGCCAATCAAAAATCCAGTTCACCCTGGTTAAGGCCATACCACTGCTTCTTTGTGGTCTTGCGGTAGGGATTGCCTTCAGGCTGAAGTTCTGGAACATCGGTGCTGAAGGCCAGTATGTCAGTGGTGCCATCGGTATAACTTGGGTAATGCAGTTCTGGACCTTCCTGCCCAATTGGATGCTACTACCTGTAGGAATAGTGGTAGGTGTCCTGTTTGGAGCTATCTGGGGTGGTATCCCTGGAGTCCTCAAGGCCCAGTGGAGCGTCGATGAGACACTGGCCACCCTGATGCTCAACTACATTATCATAGGATTTGCAGAATACCTCTACATCAGCGCATGGAAAGCACCCAGGGGAAACATGGGAACCGTCAGGTACCCGGAATTTGCCTGGTTGCCCAGAATCTGGGGTCGGGTCCATTCCGGCATTATATTTGCCCTGATCCTAGTCGTCGTCCTCTGGTTTGTCCTGTACAAGACACGATGGGGTTTTGAACTGAACATGATCGGCAAGAACTAGAGGGCTGCTAGATGCCAGGGTGTCTCCATTAAGAAGAATATCATCATAGCTATGCTCATCTCCGGAGGAATTGCAGGTCTTGCAGGGGTCATTGACTCAGCAGCTGTCACCCACCAGTTAACTAAGGGTGTGGATGCCGGCTATGGGTTTACCGGCATCATCATCGCCTGGATGAGTGGGTTGAACCCGATAGCTTCTATCTTCATTGCCCTGCTCATGGCAGCCTTGGAAACGGGATCAGATGCATTGCAGATTACCCTCAAGCTACCGGCAGCAATGGGAGAGGTCCTACAGGGCCTTATCCTCATTCCCCTATTGGCAGGTAGCGTATTCACCGAATACAAGCTGCGCATCTTAGGCAAACATAAGGAGATTTCCGAATGAACTGGATAGATTTTACCACAAAACTACTTGCGGCAACCCTTGCAATGGGAACCTCCCTTACCTACGCCACCCTCGGTGAAGTGTATACCGAGAAAACAGGAATCCTTAATCTGGGAATGGAAGGTATCATGCTCATGGGAGCTCTAACGGGTTTTGCCACTGCCTTTTCCACAGGAAACCTTTACCTCGCCATTTTGGTGGCAATGTTTGTCGGAGGCTCCTTCTCTCTGATGCATGCATTCCTGTGCATCAGCATGAGGGCAAACCAGGTTGTCTCTGGCCTTGCCATCACCATGTTTGGAACCGGTATGGCCAACTTCCTCGGACAGCGTCTCGGCCCTGCTTCCAACAGATTCAACCTCGCCGGTATGAATCTTGCTACAAAGTTCGACAATATAGCAATCCCGGGCTTGAATAAAATCCCCATACTGGGAGCCTTGTTCGATGTGAGTGTGCTCACCTATGCCCTCTACCTGATCCTCCCCTTTGCCTGGTTCTTCATGTACAAGACCAAGCACGGCATGGTGGTTCGCTCTGTTGGGGAGAATCCCAGGACAGCTGCTGCAATGGGTATTTCAGTAGCAAAGATACGCTACATATACACCGTGATTGGCGGCATGTTTGCAGGTCTTGGAGGGGCGTGCCTCTCGCTGAGCTTCATCCCAAGCTGGAATGACGGCATGACTGGAGGCAAAGGCTGGATAGTCATCGCCTTAGTCATCTTCGCTGCATGGAATCCAGGAAGGGTGGTAATCGGGACATTGATCTTCGGTGGTATTACAAGCTTGCAGTTCAGCCTGCAGGCAGCTGGATTCAAGATGATTATCCCGACCCAATTCCTCGCCTTCTCCCCCTACCTGATTACCCTGGTGGTACTTACTGCCATGACTATCATCAACCAGAAGAAAAAAGGATCCTTTGCCTCTCCTTCTGCGTTGGGTACCTCTTTTGCCATTGATGACAAGTGACTCTGGTGTATTGCAAGTGAACGGGACCTGCGGGTCCCGTTTTTCATCCTTGCCCGCTTGGCGTGAATTGGATAGGATAGTGCTATGAAGAAAACCAATGCAATGAGGATCCTTGAGAGCCTGGACATCAAGTATGAGGTACTCTCCTATGATTGGGATGAAGAGCATCTTGATGCCGTGCATGCCAGCCATAGCGCAGGACTTCCCAGCGAACAGGTATACAAGACCATTGTTATGCAGAATAGTGACAATGAGGTGTTCGTGTTCTGTCTTCCTGCTGATTTCTCAATAAGCCTGAAAAAAGCACGCTCTTTGACCAGTAGCAAGGTTCTCAATCTTATCAAGCTGGAGAACCTATTGAGCCTCACCGGATATATCCGGGGAGGATGCTCGCCTTTGGGTATGAAAAAGCATTTCCCCACCTTTGTGGAGGAGCTAGCCCTTTTGCAGGAGCATATCTATGTCAGTGCGGGCTTGAGAGGCTTCCAGCTGAAGATAACCCCTGAGGACCTAGTGAAGGCTGCACAGGCGAGGTTTGCAGACTT
>DMAO01000214.1:0-312 GCA_003446545.1 Sphaerochaeta sp. | reverse complement strand
ACTAAATAGTAATTTTTATCAATGGAATCTGCCTACACTAGTAAAATAAACCTTTTTTCAGAATGTTGTAAATCAAGCTTGAGTTGTTAATGCATCTGCTTTATACTTTACATATGTTACCCAATTAAAATATATATTGGAGATGATATGACAACATATAAGTTCAAGCTATACAATGATGAAGACAACCACCACCTCCATGACATTGTGAATGTTGCAGGGATCATCTACAACCATTGTATTGACTTGCATAATAGGTATTACCAAGATACTCATAAGTATTTGAATAAAAATATTCTCAAGAAGCATATC
>DMAO01000055.1:420-4432 GCA_003446545.1 Sphaerochaeta sp. | reverse complement strand
TGACTGCTCCATTGTTTGGCAGACCTCTCGGGTAGAGCGGGGAAGCAGGACCCATTCCGCCTCCTCCATGATCCGTCTCTGCAAGGTGGCAGGCGTATCGCCAGGGTGGACAGCTACCGCCTGTTGCGCCACTATTGGCCCGCCATCGGGAACGGAATTGACGAAGTGTACCGTTGCCCCGCTGATCAGCACCCCTCGCTCCAAAGCTGCCTGGTGAACCTTCAGCCCATAATACCCCTTGCCCGAGAAACTCGGTAAGAGGGAAGGATGGATATTGAGGATTCTTTGGGGAAATTTCCCCACAAAATCCTCAGAAAGCAGGGAGAGAAAGCCTGCAAATATGATCAGGTCTATCATAGCTTCCCGCAAGACCTTTTCGAGCCTTGCCTCAAAAAGAGCTGGATTACCCTTCACCCGCTGTACGACACAAGTGGATATGTGTGCATTCTGGGCACGCTCGATGGCATAGGTTCCCTCTCTGTCTGCCACAACCAAGACTATCGAACCACTTCCCAAACCACCCTTGGTCTGGGCATCTAGCAGAGCCTGGAGGTTTGTCCCACCCCCGCTGACCAAGACAGCAATGCGTATCATACGAGCTGTACCCCTACCTCACCTTCGACAACAGACCCTAGGATATAGGATCCTTCGATAGTGGAGAGGGCAACCTTCGCAGCCTCCCTATCAAGGACAAGCACCATGCCAACGCCCATGTTGAAGGTATTGTACATATCAGCGAGGGGGATCGAACCCTCCCTCTGGATCAGGGAAAAGATAGGAAGGGGGCGCACATCCCCAAGGAGGATTCTTGCCCCCTTGCCAGGGGGAAGACAGCGGGGGATGTTCTCATGGAAGCCTCCCCCGGTAATATGGGCCGCCGCCTTTACCCTGACCTTCTGAGCCAGATCAAGCAGGGGCCGTACATAGATTCTGGTAGGTTCAAGCAGGGCCTCTCCAAGGGTACAGCCTAGCGTTGGCTCAAAACGGTCCAAACGAGATACGTCCGAGTCAAGGTTGAAAACCTTCCTAACTAGGGAGAAACCGTTGGAATGAACCCCCGAGGAGCGAAGGGCAACCAGCAGGTCTCCCTCCTCTATAGTGGAGTTGTCAAAGAGCTTGGACTTGTCCACAACCCCTACAGCAAAGCCGGCTAGGTCATACTCGTCTATGGGGTAGAATCCCGGCATCTCAGCAGTCTCGCCTCCGATGAGGGCGCAACCTGCCTCTATGCATCCTGAGGCCACTCCTTTGACGATGCTCTCCACCTTCTCAGGTACGTTCTTGCCTAGGGCAATGTAGTCAAGGAAAAGTTGGGGTTCAGCACCACAGCAGATGACGTCATTGACGCACATCGCAACACAATCGATGCCTACCGTATCATGCCTATCCATCAGGAAAGCAAGCTTGAGTTTGGTCCCTACCCCATCAGTTCCACAAACCAACAGGGGATGGGGAGTCTTGGTGACATCGAGCTCAAACAGACCTCCGAACCCACCAATATCTGAGCGAACCCCGCTGGTAAAGGTCTTTGCCACATGGCTTCTTATGAGTTCCACGGCCTTATAGCCTGCATTGATGTCTACACCGCTTGCGCGGTAGCTCTCATTCTGTGTCATTGTTTAAATCTTCTCCAAGGAAATGCGTATACTTGTCCTTGCCCTTGCATACGGGCGGGGGGCAAGGATATTCACCGGTAAAACAGGCTGTACAAAAGCCAATGCAGGGATGGTCCGACAGTTTTGTCACACTTTCACTGCTGAGAAAGCCCAACGAGTCTACATCGAGTAGGGAAAGCATGGTCGCATCATCATACTTGTAGGCAAACAGATCCTCCGAGGAGTCTATATCGGTACCGAAGTAGCATGGATAGAGAAACTTGGGGGCCGCCGATCGGAGATGCACCTCCTTCGCCCCCGCTTCGCGAAGCAATCGCACGATGCGCTTGCTTGTGGTACCTCGCACTATTGAGTCATCGATGAGCACCACACGCTTGCCCTTCACCGTAGCTGCAATCGTATTGAGCTTGATGCGCACATGCTTCTCGCGCGAGCTTTGTCCGCTTTGGATGAAGGTCCGTCCTATGTACCTGTTCTTGATGAAGCCGATGCCGTAGGGAATGCCTGACTGCCGGGAATACCCGATGGCTGCATCAATGCCACTGTCGGGAACCCCAATGACCACATCTGCTTGGGCAGGATGTTCCAAGGCTAGGAAGGACCCTGCCCTGAGGCGAGCCTGGTGTATCGAGACCGTATCGATAATGCTGTCAGGTCGGGCGAAATAGATGAGCTCAAACACACACAAGGAAGAGGGTTGTGTCTTGCAGAAGGTCTTGATGCTCACAAGCGACGCTTGAGAGCCTTGACGTGAATCGACCACCACTATCTCCCCAGGCTCCACATCCCGGACAAAGGAGGCACCTACAGCATCAAGGGCACAGCTTTCTGAGGCGAACACATATCCATCCCCAAGCTTGCCAATGCATAAAGGCCTGAACCCCCAAGGGTCGCGGATGGCGATAAGTTTCGAAGGGGACATCACCAGCAGGGAATAGGCTCCCTTGATCTCGGACATGGTTTTCTCTATCGCTGCCTCTATACTGGAACAGCAAAGTCTGTTACGGGTGATGATGTATGCTATCACCTCAGTGTCACTGGTGGTGTGGAAGATGGAACCTGCCAGTTCCAATTCCTCGCGCAGCTGTGCATCATTGGTGAGGTTCCCATTGTGGGCTATGGCCATGCTCCCCTTCTGGTGCGTGATGACCAGAGGTTGGACATTGGTACGCGAGTCAGGCCCTGTGGTTCCATAGCGGACATGGGCAATTGCCATCCGGCAAGCTTCATTGGAAGAGAGATTTCCACCTTCAAACACATCCTTGACAACACCCTTGTCCTTATGGCAGGTAATGACGCCTCTCTCATTCAGCGCGATACCACACCCCTCCTGCCCCCGGTGTTGTAGGGCATACAGGGCATAATAGGAGAGAGAGGCCACATCTTCAACCTTATGGGAGAAAATGCCGAAGATGCCACACTCTTCATGGAGAGAACTCATCAGGCACCTCCCATCAGGCGAAAGAGAATCTCCTTGTAGGCATCTTCCACTCCTCCAAGGTCTCTTCTGAAGCGATCCTTATCGAGTTTCTTTCGGGTCTTCGTATCCCAGAACCTACAGGTATCGGGTGAGATTTCATCTGCGAGGATGATCGATCCATCTTCTGTCCTGCCGAACTCAAGTTTGAAATCCACCAGCTCAATTCCAAGAGGCAACAGATAGTCGCCTAGGATAGTGTTGATCTGAGAGCTGTATTCCTTGATCTGAAGGAGCTCACTCTCACTTGCAAGGTTCAAAGCCCTGATATGGTATTCATTGACAAGAGGGTCGCCCAGGTCGTCTCGCTTATAGCAGAATTCCAGCACGGGGGAGGAGAGCTTGAGCCCTTCCTCCAGTCCAAGCCTTTTTGCAAGAGAACCGGCGGCGATGTTACGCACTATCACCTCAAGAGGGACAATGGAAACAGCCTTGACGGCAGTCTCCCTATCATTGAGCTCCTTAAGCAGGTGGGTGGGGATCCCTTGCTTCTCCAACAGGGTCATCAGATGGTTGCTGACCCTGTTGTTGATGGCACCCTTGCCTACGATACTTCCTTTTTTCAGACCATTGAAAGCTGTCGCATCATCCTTGTAGGAGACAATGTAGATTCCCTTCTCATCCGTTGCATAGACCTTCTTTGCCTTGCCCTCATACAGTTGCTCCGTCTTTATCATAGCTGCCTCCTGCAATAAAAAAAGCCTTACAGAGTAAAGCTTCGGTTGATCTTCTCATTAGTATCCAAAACTGCCTGTTCGCCCTCGAGTCTTCTCTGTGCAAGCTTAGCAGCCAGCTTATCGTCTCCAAGGGAAAGTATCTGCGCTGCAAGCAGGGCAGCATTGGCACTTCCATCAATGGCAACCGTTGCAACGGGAATACCCGTTGGCATCTGGACGATTGCCAGAAGGGCATCGAGACC
>DMAO01000055.1:0-398 GCA_003446545.1 Sphaerochaeta sp. | reverse complement strand
ATGTGCACCCATACCAGCGCCGGCAATAAGCACCCCATAGCCATTGGAGGCGGCAGTACTGGCGAAATCAGTGGCTTGCTTTGGGGTCCTGTGTGCTGACAGCACATGAACCGAAAAGGGTATGTCCAATTCTTTGAGGATAGTGCAGGCCTTTTCCATGACGGGAAGGTCTCTCTCACTGCCCATTACAACAGCTACTCGTTTCATGAGTTGTACCCCTCTTACTTGGTTTGCATAGGGGAACAGTACCGAAAAATACATATAAACACAACGCCAAACCAGAAAAATTATTGACAAATGTTGCATATTTGAAGGAAATACACTCACAAATGCAACATACTATGGAGTATATTAGTTTTTTTCAGAAAGAATACAACATATTTGTTGCTATTTGTAAG
>DMAO01000310.1 GCA_003446545.1 Sphaerochaeta sp. | reverse complement strand
TAAGTGACAAATTCTTAAAAGTGTATATATTTTTGACTAATTTCTCCATTTGTAGTATGGGATTGTATTCACTGTTCTTGTGCTTTCTGCCAAATGCCAAAATTCCATGGTTTGGTATTCGGTTAGCACTATGCGCTCCTATGCAATGCATGTTTCTTGGCATAAAACCCTTGGACTCTGCAGGTGAGGGGAACTATCCAAAAATCACTGTCAGGTGTATAGTGGACGGGTACAGAGTGACAGTTCATGGTCTTTCGTGCCACTAAACACCTTTGCCTTGTGTCTAGGGTCTGTGGTGTAGGCACAGATACTTGCAGATCTGATACGCTTGGGCGTTTTCATAATGGCAGTGGTGTCTACCGTCTTGGATCTGATATCAGAACGGTGAAGCTGAAAAGGGAGAAGAGTATTATGGGTATCTATGCGTACAGTGTAGTAGGAATGGAGGGTGAAAGCGTCCCCCTTTCCACCTACAGGAATATGGTCGTGCTAATCGTAAATACAGCCACCCGTTGTGCTTTCACTCCCCAGTATGAGGGATTGGAAGCCCTGTATGAACGGTATGGCCGAAAGGGATTTACTGTTCTGGACTTTCCCTGCAACCAGTTCAAGGAACAGGCTCCCCAAGAGATTGCAGAAATTGATGCATTCTGCAAGCTGAACTATGGGACCAAATTTCCCCGTTTTTCCAAGATTGAAGTCAATGGTGAGGCAGAGGCTCCTCTTTATACGTTCCTAAAGAGTGAGAAGGGTTTTGCAGGCTTTGATCCTGCGCATGAGAAGACTCCCAATCTGATCAAGAGATTGCAAGCTGCAGACCCTGCCTATGAGCTAGACCCCGCAATCAAATGGAACTTTACCAAGTTCCTCATCGATCGCAGAGGCAACGTCGTTGCCAGATTTGAACCGACAGCCAGTCTTGAAGCCATTGCTTCTGCGATAGAGGAGCTGCTGTAGGGCGTTCCCTTGACAAAAGAGGGTAGGGTCAGTACTATAGGTGTATAAGTTGCGGTAAACATAATCGCGAACAATATGAAAGGAGATTCTAATGAGTGTATATGATATTTCAGTAAAAGGTAAAAAAGGTGAGGAAGTTTCACTCTCCCAGTACAAAGGGAAAGTGCTTTTGATTGTAAACACTGCTACCCATTGTGGGTTTACCCCGCAGTATGATGACCTGCAGGCCATCTATACGAAATACAAGGACAAGGGACTTGAAATCCTTGACTTCCCCTCCAACCAGTTTGAAGGGCAAGCCCCTGAATCAATTGATGAGATTGACCAGATTTGCAGAACCAAGTTCGGGACCGAGTTCCCTCGCTTTGCCAAGATTGAAGTCAATGGGAAGGGGGAGAGTCCCCTCTATACCTTCCTGAAGAGCAAGCAGGGTTTCAAGGGCTTTGATATGAACCACAAGATTGCCCCGATTCTCTTGGAAATCCTGACCAAGAAGGATCCAGACTATGCAAAGAACCCTTCGATCAAGTGGAATTTCACCAAGTTTCTCATCGACCGTACCGGCAATGTGGTTCAGCGTTTTGAACCTACCCACGATATGGCCTCCGTATCTGACGAGGTTGCAAAACTTCTCTAGATACCTAACCCATTGCATGTAAAAGCCTATACAGCGTTGTCCCTTGTCAGGGGCAACGCTTTCTGGTTCTATGGGTGCTGGTAGGGCTTCCCCTGTTTCTTACCCTTCAATTTTTTTGGGAAGCATAGGCTAACAACAGGGCCCCTTCCAAAGCAGTGCCCTTTTTGGGGCACACAACGATTTCAGAGGGCAGTTTCTTGAGAAACAAAGATCGTATGGTGCTGTCATGTTCAAGCACCCCTCCTGCAAGGGTAAGGCGATTTGAAAATGGTTGCTCCATCCTTGCTTGCACTGATAGGACCAGTTTGACCAGCTCATCTGCAGCCGCACCGAGGATAGCCTTTGCAAGTAGGTCACCCCTCTTTGCATATGAGGTAACATAGGGGGCGAAATCAGCAACAACTGCTTTGGTAAGGTTCTTGTCATTGAAGAACGGCACACAATCCCTCCAATCCTCCAGATGGAAGAACGACCGGATGGCCTTGTCCATAGAGGTCTCGATATCGCGCTGTTCCTTGCTCCTGAGGGTTCTTTTCACTGCTTGCATAGCTATCCACCAAGCCGAGCCCTCATCCCCTAAGGCGCTTCCCAAGCCCCCAGAACGTACCATCTTGCCTTCTTCATTGCGTCCTATGCAGATTGAGCCCGTCCCTGCTATCAGGCCTAGTCCGCTAGTGGCCATATGAGACCCAGTGAGCAGAATTTCTGCATCACTGGCAAGGATGCGGGGGAAGTCTGTTTTGAAGTACCCGTCAAAGACGGTTTTCCATTTGAGCTGTTCTTGCCTACGAGCAAGACCGGCACTACCAAAGCAGAATCCCATGATAGGTGTATCTGTCAAATTTGATTGTGCCTTGGCTGTATCCAGGAGGGCGAGTACATTTCTCTTGGCACCCTCAAAGCCAACTGCGTAGGGATTGGAGCTAGCACCCTCATCCTTATAGACAACCTGTTTCTCTTCATTCCAGATGGCTAGGCGACAACGGGTGCCACCTCCATCGAGTGCGTAATATAACCCTTTCATAGGGCAAGTATGGGATGGGGTGCTCTTCGATGCAACATAAATTTTCAATAGTTGGTGAAAATATACTACAGTGTGCTATGCTAGGGTGTATGCAAGGATGTACCACACTTTTACAACAAGCGCTTTCCTACCTTTCCCCTTCAGAGGCGAAGGTAGCCACATACCTACTTGAAAGCCCTGCCTTGGCGGTGAAGATGAGCATCACCACCCTGGCTAGGGAGAGTGGTAGCAGCACTGCCGCTGTTGTCAGGCTCTGCAAGCGATTGCAGTTTGAAGGGTATGGCAGCCTGAAGCTTGCCTTGGCCCAGGAGGTGTATGGAAACAGCACCGCTCGAAGTGAAGGGCCCTACATCTTCGACCTCAGCAAGGCCGAAGGGGTCTCTTCCATCGCAGCTATGATGGTCGACACGGCCTGCGCAAGTATACACTCCCTCAAGGAAGTGCTTTCCAGAACGCAGTTGGAGATTGCTGTGGAGAGCCTGTTCAAGAGCGAAAAGATTCTCCTTGCAGGCATAGGGGCTTCTGCTCTGGCTGCCATGGACCTCTATCAGAAGTTGGGAAGGCTGGGCATGTATGCCAGTTTTCCCAGTGAACCGGACCTGCAGATAGTCAATGCCTGTGCCCTTGATACAAAAAGTGTCGCCGTCATCTTCTCCTACTCAGGGGAGACAAAGACCATGCGTCAGGTTGCCCAGCAGGCAAAGAAGGTAGGGGCAACCATCATCGCAGTAACCAGAATAGGGGGGAATTCCCTTTCCAAGCTTGCTGACGTGGTGCTCACTGTGCCAGACAGTGAGGCCCTCTACCGTCAGGGGGCGACGCTTTCCAGGCTGAACCAGCTGGTGGTAGTAGATATCCTCTACAGCAGTCTGATCGCAAGAAGCCCTGATGCGGAGCACTCCATCACCACGACGTGGAAGGCCGTCAGTCATGTGGGCAAGCTGAAGGAGCCAAAGGGATAAGGATTTTGTTGTCAGTGAAGGGAATCCAGAACGCGGGAGATGCTTCCTTCATGAAGCTGTAACAGCTCTGTTGCCTTCTGTTTGTTTACAGTGAGCAAGCCCATGGTTATGGCAACCTTTGTGTTGTGCCCTGATGACTCAAACAGCTCTATCGCGTGCTCTTGTGAGCATCCTGTGACCTCAGTGATGAGCCTTCGTGCACGAAGGATAAGCTTTGCATTGACCGGCCTCAGGTCTACCATAAGGTTATTGAATACTTTTCCTATGCGGATCATGGCCGTGGTTGTGATCATGTTCAGCACTAGCTTCTGGGCAGTGCCAGCCTTCATTCTGGTAGAGCCTGTGATTATCTCAGGTCCTACCGGCACAAAGATGCGATGGTCCTCATCGATGAGGTCAAAGACTGCAGTGTCCTTGTTGCAGCTGATAGCCCCAACCCTGGCTCCCAACTCCTTCGCATAACGCATAGCCTCCACTACAAAGGGGGCACCGCCGCTTGCTGTTATGCCTATAAGCACATCAATAGAGGAGAAATTGTGGTCTTTGAGGGTCTCTATGCCCGCATTCCCATCATCCTCAGCCCATTCGACTGAGGTTGTCAAGGCCTTGGGCCCCCCTGCAATGATGCCCTGCACCATTGCAGGATCCACCCCGTAGGTGGGGGGACACTCTGAGGCGTCGAGGACGCCAAGCCTGCCGCTGGTCCCAGCTCCGATGTAGAACAGGCGCCCTCCTTTGTTGAAAGAGGACACGAGCTCATCGACGATGATGGCTATATTGGGGATTGCCGTTTCCACGGCAAAAGGAACTCTCTTGTCCTCTGCATTGATGATATCCAGGATTTCCAAGGTGGACTTGGAATCGATCCTGTAGGAGAGGGGGTTTCGCTGTTCAGTTTCCATCAAGGGTTTCATTACAAGCAGTATAAGCTGAATATTCTCTAGTGACAACAATATTTTTCATGATACTCTTTTTGATTATTGAAAATAATTTACATCGTATGCTTTCCTTGCCAGTTGCCTTTGGCCCTAAGCTGTCGTACCATACCTACCAAGGAGTCAACTATGCAAGTAAGTGGACTGGACACTATAGCATCATGGTCCCATCTCTTTAGGAATAGGCGCTTGGGCCTTGTCACCACCGCCAGCGCAGTGGATTTCGCTCTTCATTCCAGTGTTGAGCTTCTTTCTTCATTATATGACGTGAGGGCTCTTTTTGCCCCTGAACATGGCCTCTATTCCGATGGTGCGGATGGCTCTTCAATAGAGACATGCATCGATGCCAACACCTCCCTCCCTGTATACAGCCTCTACCAAAAGGAGAACCAGCACCTCACCCCCAGCATGGTAGAGGGCATTGATGCCTTGGTATTTGATATCCAGGATCTGGGCCTGCGCTTCTATACCTACATAGCGACCTTGAAGAACCTGCTCATCGATACTGCCTCCATGGGACTGCCGATTATCGTTCTTGACCGTCCCAATCCTCTTGGGGGTCTGGTGGTCGAAGGTAATATTCTCAGTGAGGAGTCCTTCAGCTTTGTCGGCCCGGCCGCCCTTCCTATCCGATATGGCTTGAGCATAGGGGAGCTTGCACAGTACCTCAACACAGTGGAGAACATAGGAAGTGACCTTACGGTCATCCCCCTAGTAGGGTGGAAACGAAGTATGTATTTTACTGATCTGTGTAGGCCCTGGGTCATGACTAGCCCTGCCATAGCACATTTCTCTTCTGCTCTTCTCTATGCGGGGATGTGTCTCTTTGAAGGGACCAACCTCAGTGAGGGAAGGGGCACCAGTGCCCCTTTCTCCCTGATAGGAAGTCCGTTTCTGGAGCCCTTTTCCCTGACAAGGATGGCGAATGACCTTGACCTGCCAGGGGTGGGTTTCACCCCTGCCCACTTTACCCCGACTGCAAGCAAATATGCAGGAAAGAGATGTAAGGGCTTGCAGGTGCATGTGTTGGACAAGCATCAAGCCCGACCTGTCAGGACAGCCCTTACGCTGATACACCTTATAGCAAAACACTATCCTGAGGAGTTTTCCTTCTTGCCAGCAGGCCAGCGAGGGTCCATGATGAGCTTTGAGAGGTTGGCAGGCAAGAACACCATTGCCCTACTGCTCTCTGACCTTCCCCATCTTATCCATTCCTGGGAACAGGAGAGTGCATTATTTATCGAGCAGAAACAGAGGTTTCACCTCTACTGATGAAGGAGTAATCGTGAACATCACTACCATGATCGGACAGCATTTTGTCTGTGGGTTCCCAGGTACTACCATGGATGAGGCCTTTAGGGAGGCTGTCAGAACCCATAAGATTGCCAATGTCATCCTCTTTGCCCGTAACATTGAGAGCAAGGAGCAGGTGAAAAGACTTTGTGAGGATATACAGGCTCTGGTACGGGAGGAGTGCTCAACCGATGCCCTTATAGGCATCGACCAGGAGGGGGGTATGGTCACCCGTCTCAGTGAGGACTGTACCAATGTCCCC
>DMAO01000283.1 GCA_003446545.1 Sphaerochaeta sp. | reverse complement strand
CACCTGAAGGAGAGTAATGACAAGCGTTCGGAAAGCTCTGATTTTGGGTATTTCCCCTGGGGAACCCAACAGACTCTTTCTTCTGCCCCCTCCTGGGTGTTCCAGAAGTTCACCATCACCAAAGCCTGTGCCTTGGGCTATGAGAAGCATGATACCCATTCTGAACAATGGACAGTCGTGAGAGGATCAGTATCCTCTCTTGGCAGCCTGTATGCAGCAGGGGAAAGCCTTACCCTTGATCAGAAGGGCTTGGTGACATTTGAGGTCGTGGGACCTGGGACTGAACTGCTAGTTTTGAGAATGCATTCTGAACCAATTCGTATCTCTGGCAAGGAAGAGCGATGAGAGAGAAAATACAGGTGGCCTGCGATGTCCAACCCATGATCGAACCAAAGAAGACGGGAATTGGTTGGGTTGCCAATGAGCTGTTTGGGCAGTTGCAGAAGAACGATGAGTTTGCCCTGACCGCTCAGGCCTTCACCTGGAATGAGGACCTTCGCTCCAAGATGGCTACCCTTGCAGAGACAGGGGTAACTGCCGAACCCTGTAATTGGTTCCATGTACGCCTGTATAAGATCATCTGGCCCTTCATACCCCTTTCCTATCGCCTCTTCTTCCGATCCAGGCCTGAAGTGCAGATATTCTTCAACAACTACCTGCCTCCCGGCACTGCTGGAAAAACCCTGCTTATGGTGCATGACATGGCAGTCTTTGCCTATCCCTTAACGTTAAGCTGGCGGACCAAGTACATGCTTGGCATGATGCTTAGGAAGTCCACCAAGCGTGCAGACCATCTTCTTACTGTATCTGAGTTCAGCAAGAGGGAGATGGTGTCTTACCTGAAGCTCGATCCTGAACAGATAACCGTAGTCCCCAACGGGGTGGACTTCTCAAGGTTCCATACCGGATACAGCAAGGAGGCGATTGCTTCAGTTACCAGGAAGCTTGGCATTGAAGGCGACTACTTCCTCTATCTGGGGACCTTGGAACCAAGAAAGAACATACCCCGCCTCATCGAAGCCTACGCCCTGCTACAGAAGAAGTTGGAGAAGGTTCCCAGGCTTGTGCTTGCAGGAAGGAAGGGATGGCTCTACGAGTCAATCTTCGAACGGGTCCAGGCCCTGGGCCTACAGAAGGATGTCCTCTTTGCCGGATATGTCTCCGATGAGGATACACCCCCTCTGATGGCAGGTGCCAAAGCCTTTGTCTTTCCCTCCCTGTATGAAGGGTTTGGCATGCCTCCTCTGGAAGCAATGGCATGTGGGACCCCCGTCATTGTTGCCAATACGGCTTCCTTGCCGGAAGTTGTAGGGGAGAGTGGCCTGTATGTCGACCCTTTCGATATCGGGAGCATGGTGGAGGCGATGGAGCGTATTGTACTGGATGCAGAACTATGCAGGCAGGTATCTGCATCCGGCATGGAACATGCTTCTCACTTCACTTGGGAGAACTCAGGAAAGATCCTTGCATCGGTATGCAGGACAATGGCAAAGAAGGGGAGACCATGAGAATTCTTCAGGTAAGTAAATTATATCCACCTAAAATTGGGGGTGTCGAACGGATAGTCCAACAGATAGCAGAAGGCCTGAACGATAAGACAGATATGCAGGTCCTGGTTTGTCAGGAAAAAGGCAGAGGGTGTGACGAGGTATATGGAGGGGTCAAGGTCCGCCGTAGTGGCAGCCTCGGGATATTCCTCTCCATGCCTCTTTCCTTCAGCTTCCTGCATGATCTTCGAAGACTCTCCAAAGATGCTGACATCATCCATTTCCATATGCCGTTTCCCCTAGGGGATCTGGCTTACTTCTTTTCTGGCTACAAAGGGAAAATTGTGATCTGGTGGCATATGGAGATAGTCAGACAGAAGAAGGCAATGGCCATCTACCGTCCTATGATGATGAAGTTCCTCGAACGTGCAGACCTGATCATGGTTGCAACAGAAGGCCATGTGAAGGGGTCAGAGGTACTGCAGCAGTTCAAGGACAAGATCGTAGTCATCCCCTTTGGCCTGGATGATGCCTTTCTTGAAAAGAGCCTTGCTGCGATTGGGAAAGGGAATACAGCTGCTACAACTAGTGCTGCTACCAACTTCCTCTTTATCGGACGCCTGGTATACTACAAGGGCTGTGATGTCCTGCTCGAGGCGTTTGCCAAGATGGGGAATAAGGAAGCCCACCTCACCCTAGTAGGGGGAGGCCCCATGAAAGAAGAGCTGGAGACGGTGGCAACATCGTATGGGATAAAAGACCGGGTGCACATGTTGGGCTCCATACCCTACGAGAATCTCCTACAGCACATTGCAGATTGCGATGTGTTTGTCCTGCCTTCCAGCGAACGCACAGAGGCCTTTGGCATAGTGCAGATTGAGGCTATGGCGTATGGCAAACCTGTCATCAACACCAACCTCCCTACAGGTGTCCCCTATGTCAGTCTCCATGGGAAGACCGGCCTGACAGTCGAACCCAAGGATGTGAAGGGGCTTACGGAAGCTATGGACCGGCTTGCAAACGATGCCGACCTTCGGCAGAAGTTCGGCAAGAGTGCAAGAAAGCGGGTGGAGGACGAGTACAGGCTCTCTTCAATACTTGATCGAATCTATGCACAGTATGAGAAGGTCTTGGAGAAGTGATGAACTGAAGGCTACAAAAGCAGAAACCTTGTAGAGCAATCCAAGCCCTGGACACTGCTGTTGTTGAGTGTAGTCTGTACTGTGCTTGTGATGTCCTTGAGTTTAGGAACATGCTTTGGTATGAATAAGGCCTGTGACGGTGTAGGGCTAAGCATTTTCCTTTGTTGGTTTCTGTTTTCGTCTGCTCCTACATGTGATACAGTAGGGACAACGATTTCCTAAAGGTTGGAGGAGTACATGAAGCGTATCCGATTAGGTCTGTTGGTTCTTGTCCTGTTCTCTTCCCTATCCCTCTTTGCTGCAGAAAGCCTGAAGTCAACGGAAGAGGAGTACTATGACTTTCTCTTTCTGATGGGGTATACCCAACGNNTTGGTATGGAACGAAATCAATCTGGGAACAACAAGACAAGTTGGGAATTCAGATTTTTCCTATCAGATATATGGGCCTGAACTCTTCACCTCCTACAACTCAGCTTACCCTTACGGGCAGAATGATGGGGCTCTTGTGCAAAGCAAAGGGTTTAACAGCAGCCTTTCAGCGGGTATTCGCCTTGAAGGCAAGGGGTTTGAGATAACACTCAAGCCACAGATAGCCTTTACCCAAAATCTTGAATATCCAATTTTACTAAGGGATCAGAACCAACCTGGCTTTTCAGAATATGCCTACTACTGGGCGAATATTGATTATCCTCAACGCTTTGGTCCCGACCCTTTTGTCCTTTTTGACTGGGGAGACACAGAACTCCGTTACACATGGAAGAACGTTACAGTGGGTTTTGGTACCCAAGCCATGTGGTTCGGACAATCTTGGCTGAATCCTATTCTGCATTCCAACAATGCACCGGGTTACCCTAAAGCCGATTTTGGTCTTAGAAAGACTTCAGTGGTTATTCCTCATCTGGGGAATATAGGAGAAGTGGAATTCAGGGTGTATACTAGTTTTCCCAGTTACTCCGATTACTACAAGCCGGAGTATGACACTTTCACCAAGAAACTCATTACCGGCTTGAATGTTTCCTATGCACCTTCTTTTATCCCTGGTATGACTTTTACATTCAATAAACTGTTCATGACCAATTATTCTTGGAGTAACCTTCAGTATTATTTGTCTCGACTCTTCTATGAGCCAATGATCAATGGTGAGGAAGACGGCAAGGCCTCCTTCAGTGCCGCCTGGGTATTCCCCAAGTCTGGATTGGAAATCTACGGAGAACTGGGTATTGACGACTATGTTCCAACTATCTTGCTGGGTGGGTATATCAGGTATCCTTTTCATACCATGATTTATACGGTTGGGTTGAAAAAGACGGTCGACCTCAATGTAGAGAAGCGTATATATGGGGAATTTTTCTTTGAATGGAACAACAATGAAATGTCGCAAGACTTCCAATTCCAGTGGGGGTATATGTACTATAGTCACCCCGTGCCTGCCGGGTATACCAATAATGGGCAATTGTTGGGTGGTGCCTCATGCCCTG
>DMAO01000245.1 GCA_003446545.1 Sphaerochaeta sp. | reverse complement strand
AAACAGTTGAGCAGGAAGGGAGGATAGCCGGGATTGTCATCCCAGAGGGTCTTGTACTGGTCCATGGAGGAGAGTACCAACCCTTCCCAGACAGGACCGCGGGCAAGGGAGCCGTCACCGATGTTGGCTATGACAATGCCCTTCTTACGGTTAATCTTCTTATACAGCGACGCTCCTACTGCAATGGTGGCCGAACCCCCTACAATTGCGTTGTTGGGCATACTTCCAAATGGCTTGAAGAAGGTGTGCATCGAACCACCGAGGCCTGCAGAGAATCCGGTTTTCTTTGCAAAAATTTCTGCCAGTGCTCCATACAGGACAAAGTTCTCAGCTAGGTCACGGGTATCCTTGCCTGCAAAATGGTTGGCAACGACTTTGTAGGTCTCCCCATCCATGAAGTCTTCCATAACTGAAAGAAGGGCCTTCTCATCCATCTTCCAGATGGCAGAAAGGCTTTTCGCCAGGATTTCCCCATGGCTTCGGTGGGAACCGAAGATCTGGTCTTCAGGGTCGAGGACCATGGACTGTCCTACTGCGGCGCTTTCCTGGCCGGCAGAGAGGTGAGCAGGACCCTTATGGGTATACTTGATCCCCTGGTAGACACCCTCTTTCTTGATGGTGTCGAGCATGGTCTCAAACTTGCGGATCAACAGCATATCGTAGTAAGCCCTGATAAGGCGTTCCTTACCGTAGAGCTTGAGCTCCTTCTTGAAATCACTCTGGTACTGGTTAACCGGAATGGAAGGGATGGCGATAGTCTGTTTCTCCCTCAGTTGTTTCGGGTCGAAAGGTAACGTTCTGGACATATGGGTAAACTCCTTATAGATGTTTTTACAGTGTGTGATCGAGTGCGAAACAAGCATCCTTGATGAGCTCGGACACACTGGGGTGAGGGAATACAATTTCCTTGACGTCCTGGATTCGCAGTTCGGCCTCAATGATGGCCGCCGCCCCCCAGATCATCTCGCTGCTGTAGGGTCCCAGCAGATGGACGCCCAATAGGACATTGGTCTCAGAGCTGGCAATAACTTTCACCAACCCACCGGCACGCTTTCCCTGTTCGGCAAGGAATCTGCCGTTGGAGCGCATCTGGATCGTATGGCTCTTGATGGCAATACCCCTGTTTGCCGCCTCGGTCTCTGTAAGACCACAGCCGGCAGCTTCAGGATCTGAGTAGACTGCCCATGGGATGGCGTTGTAGCGCATCCTCTGCTTTGTCGACCCAAATATATTTGCAATGGCGACTTCAGCCATTCTGGAGGCACTATGGGCCAGAAGGGATTTCCCATTGACGTCCCCGATGGCGTAAACATTGGCAACGTTGGTCTGTAGATGTTCATCAACAACTATCCCGGAGCGCCCAATGTCGAGCCCCAGGTTCTCAAGGCCATCCACATTGGGTTTGCGTCCGACACTCATCAGAACAAGCTCTGTATCCAGGCTCTGCTTAGCACCTTTTGCATCGGTGAAGAGAACCCCGTCAGGGGTAACCTCCTCCACCTTGCACCCAAGCTTGAAATCGACACCCTTCAATTCGCGACGCATCATCTTGGCAAAGTCAGCATCCATCATGGGTAGGATCTCATCCATCATCTCGATGACAGTCACCTTGGTTCCTATCATGGAGAAGTAGGAGGCAAACTCCACCCCGATGACTCCCCCACCAATTATGGTGAGGCTTGCAGGTACCTTCTCAACAGAAAGTATCTCATCACTGGTCAGCACATGGCTTAGCTTGCTTCCTGGGATGGGGGGGACAAACGGTGACGAACCGGTGGCAACTATCAGAAAGTCACCCTCGTATACGGTCTCTCCCACCTTCACTGTGTGTGCATCAACAAAAATGGCTTCACCAAAGACAGTCTCCACCTTGTTGGACTTCATCAAAAAGCCGATACCCCCACGTAGGGTCTCCACGGTATCACGCTTCCAGGCCATGGCCTTCTCAAGGCTGTAGCTCACCGATTGTGCCTCAAGGCCGAACTTCTCACCCTCGAGAGCATGCTTATACTGTTTTGCACCATTGAGAAGGCTCTTGGTGGGAATACAGCCCCAGTTGGTGCAGACTCCACCCAGCAAGCCCTTCTCAATGAGAAGAACCTTCTTCCCCAATGCTCCTGCGCGTTCTGCGGCGACATAGCCCCCTGGTCCCGAACCAACTACAATAAGATCATACGTTTCCATCAGGGCCTCCTACAATGCCAACAAAAGGTCAATCGAAGCGATATTCTCCATCAGCGCCTTCAAAAATCGTGCTGCATCAGCACCATCGACCGCCTGATGGTCCATAGTGAGGGAGAGCCCGATATGCGGTACGAATGAGATTGTACCATCCTTGGCCTCGACAGGTTTGGGGATGATGGTTCCGACTCCGAGGATTGCAACCTCAGGCACATTCAGTACAGGAGTGAACGCCTCGATACCGAAGGATCCGACATTGCTTACCGTAAAGGTACTGCCACTGAGTTCCTCAGGTGTAGCCGAACCATCATTGCACTTGGCTACCAGGCGTTTCACTTCGACAGAGATTGCCTTCAGGCTCAAGCTCTGGCTTTCACGGATGACAGGTACCAGCAGACCACGTTTTGCGTCGGTTGCCATTCCAAGATGGACTGAGGAGAACTGCAGTATCCTATCCCCAAGGAAGTGTGCGTTAAAGGCCGGGAACTGCGTAAGGGTCCTGGAGACTGCAAACAGCACCAGGTCGTTCAGCGTGACATCAGAGAGGCCGAGCTCTGGCTTGCTTGCCTTGAATCCAGAGCGCAAGCGCTTCATGGCAGTGGCATCAGCAAAGGCGTGCAGCGTAAGCTGGCACGTTCCATGGATAGACTCCATCATCCTGCGCGCAGTGACCTTTCGTACTCCCTTTACAGGAATTTCAGTGACTGTGCCTTCAACAACAGGCGCAGGTGATGAGGATAAAGAAGCGACAGATCCTGTTTTGGTAAGGTCCGAAGCAAGGACACGTCCTCCGATGCCGCTTCCCACCTTGGGAGCAAGGAGGCCATCCTTGAGGGCAGCTTGCTTAGCTGCAGGGGTAAGAGGCTGTGATGAGGCACCAAGCACATCGCGCTCGATGATCCTTCCCTTAGGCCCAGTTGCCGAAAGGGAGGAGAGGGGAATCCCAAGTGAGGATGCAAGATTTCTTGCCCTTGGGCTCGAACCGACCACTTTCTGGCTTGTGAAAGAATCAAAGGCTGCTGCAGTAGCTTTCTTATCATCTTGTACTGGCTCTTCCTTTGCCTCAGAAGCATCTATTACATCAGGAGAAACATTCACTTCAACCTTCTCACCCTTCTCTCCAATAACAGCGATGGCTTCCATGACAGGAGCTTCCTCACCCACTGCAAAAAGCAGGGCAAGTACGGTACCTTCTGCTGTTGACTCGACATCGATGACTGACTTATCTGTCTCTGCCGAACAGAGCACATCGCCGATGGATACAATGTCACCGACTTTCACATTCCATTCGACAATGATACATGACTCTACTGTGTTTCCTTGCTTGGGCATTACAACCTGTTGCGCCATACTCTCTCTTCTCCTCTATCGGGCTATGATGACCTCGACACCCAACTCTTCGAGCTGGGCTATCAGGTCCTGGGGAAAACCACTGTCTGTGACTATGGTATCTATATCCTGTACTCTCATGATTCTGACAAAACCCCTGTTGCCAACCTTGGAAGAGTCGACACAGAGCACACGCCTTGTTGCCTGGGCACACATGCGCTGCAACACCTGGGCATTCTCTATGAGGGAGGTGGTCAGACCATGTTCGAGTGTGATGCCGTCGGTCCCGAAGAAAGCCGTCGACACGTGGTAGTTCTCTATCTGACTGATGGCTACCGGCCCGACCAGGGCTTCTGCCTGGGGGCGGTACTCCCCTCCTACAAGGGTTATGTCCAACATGGGATTGGCCCTTCCATAGGGGAGCAAAAGTGTAGAATTAGTCACCACTTTAATGTACTTCATGCCAAAGAGGTGTCTGGCGATGAGTGAGCAGGTGGAACCGTTTGAAATCATGATAAAGTCGCCGTCTGAGACGAGGTCTGCTGCCGCCTTGGCGATGAGTTCCTTCTGTGCTGTATTGGATGAATCACGTAGCGAGGACTGTGGAGAAGACGCTGCAATTACCCGTCCATGGGAGCGGACGACCAGACCCTTGGAGTCTAGGTCGCGCAGATCCCCACGAATGGTAACCGCCGATACACCCAACTCATCACTGAGCCTGGTCACCGGGTATTCCTTGCCACTACGAAGCAGTTCAAGGATTTTAGCTTCTCTGGGAGAAATTCCCACCATTGCATCACTCCTCTTTCAAATGCCTTTCATATTGCTTTCGATTATATTACTAATAACCAACAATATCAAGAGGAAATGAAAGATACTTTTCAATCCATGTGAAAGACTTCTTCCAAGGGAATGGATACCGGACTGTTGTCCCCATGGGTTTCCATAAGGGGGGCCATATGGGCCCACCACTTCTGAACTATGGGATTGGTTCCTAAGCTTTGGGAGCCACTTCCTCCTCGTGTCCGTTGGAAGGCAAAGAGAAGGTTTGAGCTCTCATCAAAATAGATCGAGTAGTCATATACACCACTCTCAGTGAGCAATGCCTTGAGTTCTGGCCAAATGGCGGCATGCCGCTTTTGGTACTCCTCCTTACACCCCTCTTTCAGCTTCATGACAAACGCCTGCCTGTTGTCCATATCAGAGTCCTCCTTGTTGCATCCTGAGCTTACGATTAGCCTTATACATATCCAGCAACCTCGGAAGCAGGACTGCTGTAATCAACAGCGACCCGATGACAATGGTCATGACAGTCCCTGAGAACTTCAAGAGGCCCATGCCAAACTTCAGGTAACCAACCAAAAGCGAGCCGATAAAGACGCCAAAGACAGTTCCCCGTCCACCGGTGATGGAGACTCCTCCCAACACAACAAGGGTGATGATCTCCAAGTCCCATCCGGTAGCAATGTTCGACCTGACCGAAAGGATACGACTGGCAAGCAATACTGCAGCAATGCCACAGAAAAGACCGGTAAGGGTATAGTTCAGAATCCGCGTCCGACGGACGTTTATTCCAGAAAACCTTGCTGTCTCAGCACTGTTTCCTATTGCATAGAGACGTCTTCCATAGGCTGTCTTGTGTAGCACAAAGAAGAATACCAGCATAAGAACCAGATAGAGGACGAAGGCAAAGGGAATGATGGTGCCAGGGATGAACTCCTGCCCAAAAAAGCTGAAGCCTTCGGGATACTTGGTACAGGCATGCTCACCAAGCATACCTGTAGCTATTCCACGGTAGATACTCTGGGTTGCCAGCGTCACGGCTATTGCCGGCATGTTCAGACCGGTGATAAGCAGGCCGTTAATCAGACCCGCTACAGTCCCAACAAGCAAAGAAAGTACGATAAGGGAGGGAATACTCGCACCCGCCTCGGCTGAGATGCCGATCACATAGGCACACAAGGCGATGATGGAGGCAATGGAGATATCAATGTCCCCACACATGATGATGAAAATCATAGGAAGAGCTATGATCGCCTTCTCTGAGAACTGGAAGGTTGCGTTCATCAGGTTGAACCAATCCAGGAAGTAGGGTGTCATGTTGGAGAAGAAGACGAATACTATCACTATGAGGAATGATAGGATCACTTCCCATTTGGTTATGAACTCGACTAGGCGGTTCTTCAGAGACATCTCATCGATCAGGCGGCTCTGAGCCACAAATTGTTTATTTTCACTCATAGCTCTAGGCTCTCCTCTGTGCTAGCAGTTTTCTGGCTTTTCTCTGGTCAGTGATGGTGTTCAAGGCCAAGGCGATCAGTACGATCAGGCCTTGTATAAAGGTTTGCCAGAAGACAGAGAGATAGATAACCGGTAAGGCGTTGGTGACCACACCCAAGAAGAGCGTACCCAAAGCCACCCCGATGATACCTCCTGCTCCGCCAGAGAAGTTAACCCCTCCTAGCACACAGGCAGCGACGGCCTGCATTTCAAAACCGGTTGCCATCTCATTGACAGCAGAGGCATAGCGGGCAGTCCAAAGGGCACCTGCAAGACCACACAAGGTCCCTGAGATCAGGAACACCACCAGCCGGGTCCTACTTTCATTGACACCGACAAACTTGGCAGCTGTGGGGTTGCCACCAATGGCATAGATCTCCCTACCT
>DMAO01000118.1 GCA_003446545.1 Sphaerochaeta sp. | reverse complement strand
ATCCAAGGTAATGAGGAAAGGGCCACTGTTCTTGCTTCTGAGCATCTGGGCGAGATCAACCAACCTAGTCATCACGGCCTCCACCACTGCCAACCGAAAAGCGAGACAGGATCATTCACTTCCATCAGGTGATAGACGGAAAATTCGTAGACTGCACCCAGCGATGTGGAATTTGGTGCAGTCTACGAATTTTCCTTCTATCACCTGATGGAAGTGAATGATCCTGTCTCGCTTTTCGGTTGGCAGTGGTGGAGGCCGTGATGACTAGGTTGGTTGATCTCGCCCAGATGCTCAGAAGCAAGAACAGTGGCCCTTTCCTCATTACCTTGGATGTCTTTTTCAGTGAAGAGGCAATCTACAGGAGGGTGGTCGACAGTGGCTCTGTCTCAGAGGAGAACATCCTGAAGCTGTATCACCTTAAGGCTTCCGAGCTGTGTGGCATATACTTCTTTGACGCTGCCTTGGGGATTAAGATTACGTACCGCCGTCCGGTCTCTTCAGGCACCTGTGGTGATAGTGATGTGTATGGGGCACAGCAACATGCACCTCTTATGGAACTTCTCATACCCTAGGGGGATTACCGATGGATAAAGACCTTCTACCGAACAGGAAGCATACGTATTGGCAAAGGATCAAGAGTGAACGGGTGCTGTACTTGCTGTTACTCCCTACGCTTATTTTCTTCATTCTGTTCAGAGTATTGCCCATCATCAACATGAGGCTTGCTTTCTTTCAGTTCAGATCCAGGGGGAACTGGCCTTTCGTAGGGCTCAAGTACTTCAGGATAATCTTCAGCAGCCCAGGCTTCAAGCAGATTCTTGGCAATACCCTTATCATCAGCTTCATGAAGTATATCCTGCTGTTTCCAGCTTTTGTCATATTTGCCCTTATGCTTAATGAGGTTCGTTCCTTCAGGTTTCGCAAGTATGTGCAGGTGGTCTCCTACCTCCCTCACTTTCTCTCCTGGGTTGTCATAGCAGGGATATGGATCAGCTCCCTCTCCCTTGCCGGTGGGGTGAACCAGATCATGGCCTTCTTTGGCCGTGATGCTGTTGACTTCATGACTGATAGGGAGAAGATTCGTTGGATACTGATGATCTGTGAGGCATGGCGAAGCATGGGATGGGATTCCATCATCTTCTATACCGCAATCATTGCGATCTCTCCAACCTTGTATGAGGCAGCGGAAATCGATGGTGCGAACCGGATGCAGATCATCAGGAACATCATTCTGCCAGCCTTGGTTGTCCCCATGATAACGATGTTCATCCTCAACCTGGGCTTCTTCCTCAATGCAGGTTTTGACCAGGTGTTCAACTTCTCCAATCAGGCCGTGGAGAGTACCATCGACATCCTCGATACCTATATCTATCGCATTGGTATCGAGGGAGGACAGTACTCATTGGCAACAGCTGTGAGCCTCATCAAAGGGGTTGTAGGTGTGGTGCTTGTCTGGTCCACCCATATCTTTGCCAAGAGGGTCTCTGGAACGGGGGTGTGGTCATGAAAAAGGCAAAACGCCTATCAGCAGGTCAGGTAGTGCTGGGTTTCTTCTTGCTGTTCATCACCCTCACCATGCTTGTCCCCCTGCTCAATATACTGGCAAAGTCTTTCTCTTCACCTCTGGAATCGCCTCTGATGGGTGGTCTGACTATCTTTCCCAAGGATGTCGACTTCATCAACTACAAGATTGTGTTCAGCCATCCCATCCTGGTGCCTGCTCTGATCAACTCAATCATCATCACGGTGGTAGGGACTGTAGTGAACATTGTCCTGACCACAACCGCCGCATATGTGCTTTCCAGACCAAAGCTGACGCTCAAGGGTCCCATCATGGTATTTTTAATCATCATGATGCTTTTTGACCCCGGGCTTGTCCCTGAATATATCGTGGTCCAGCAGCTTGGGCTCATGGGAAGCAAATGGTCGGTTATCCTCGTGACAGCGGTAAATGTCTACTACCTGGTCATCATGATGCGATATTTTGAAAAGGTGCCGCTCTCTATCGTTGAGGCTGCGACCATCGATGGTGCTAGTCATCTCCAGATGCTGTTCAAGATCTTCTACCCGTTGAGCAAGGCTGGGGTTGCGACTATCACGATGTTCTACGCAGTAGTGCGCTGGAACGAGTATTTCCGGGCCGGTATCTATTTGACCCGCAAGTCCACAGATACGGTGTTACAGGTTATCCTGCGGCAATTCGTAGTGCTCGGTGACACGGTCTCCATCATAGGCCAGCAGAACGTATTCGACTATAACGTGATGGCCCGTGTCGATTATGACGCCCTTAAGGGAGCTACTATTATAGTGGCTATTATTCCTATTCTCATTCTCTACCCATTTGTGTTGAAATTCTATGCCAAGGACGTCTTCTCAGGTGGGATCAAGGAGTAGTTTTATGTATGAACCAAGGAGGTTTTTCATGAAAAGAAAACAGATTTTTCTGGTGCTGGTAGTATTGTTGTGTGCCGGTTTCCTATTTGCAACAGGAACAAAAGAGGCCGCACAGGCTACTACAGGGACTCAGATTGGGACAGCGGCAAACCCCGTGAAAGTCACCTATCTGTGTAAGGATGTCGATCCGATAACCGATGCCCAGCAGCTTGGTATTTTGGAGAAGGCAATCGAAGAAGGAATGGCAAAGGAAGGCAACTATGTGGATCTGGTTATCCTCTCCGCTCCTACAGGATCGTATGCAACGGTTGTTCCCATTGCTTTCAGGACTGCTCAGATCAAGGCTGATCTGATCTACTTCCAGGGCAATGACCAGCCAATTGCACAGGAGGGTTTGCTTGAGGATTTGGTCCCGTATGTTGAGAAATCAAAGAACATCAAGGCCATCATGCCTGACCATACCAAGGCAGCCATGGCAAACTATCCGTATCTGATGTGGCTCGCCCCAGCTCGTGTGCAGATTCCTGTCATGCGTTCTGACTGGTTTGCCAAGTTGAAGAGTAGCAAGCCTTTGCTGGAGAACCCCACTGTTGACAACTACTATGCCCTCTTTAAGGAGATCAAGGATAGTGGTCTTGCCAAGTGGGCTGTTACCACTGATGGGGGGATCCTCAAGCTTGACTCTGTCTTTAACCATGCTTTCGGTGTCACTGCGACGATCGTAAAACAGAATGGGACATGGGTCTATTCTGAAATTACCCCTGCTTCCAAGAATAAGCTTGCCTTCTATGCGAAGCTCTTCAAGGAAGGGCTGTTGGACAACGAGTACGTGACCAAGAAATGGGATACGATGGAGCAGGCCTTCTACGAAGGGGAAGCAGGTTTTGTATCAGGGACTGCAGGTGATGTGGTAAATGTGTATAACAACAAGATGAAGGAGACACAGGGTGTCGAACTGGTGGTTCTCCCTCCAGCAAAGGGCGTGAGCCAGGCATATCAGAGCATCGATGTGACCAAGGAAAGCCGTGGCTTTGCGATGAATTCGGATTCAAAGGTCAAGGATGCCGCTTGGGCAGTGTTGGAGTACATGGCCGGGCCAGAAGGGCGCAAGCT
>DMAO01000179.1:5768-7612 GCA_003446545.1 Sphaerochaeta sp. | reverse complement strand
GAACCGCATGAATGGTACCCCAAGGCTTAGTTCGGTCCTTGGAAAGTATGATTTGCTCTTCTGTCAGCAACTTGTCCTTGCTCTGGAACACATAGGTTGCATCCATGTTCTTGGCAATACGGTCGAAAAGACGTTCTCGGAAATCTTTCTCGATATCCTTGCGGATGATAAAGACAACCTTACCAAAACCACTCTTATTGGCATCATAGACACCAAAATCAAGCAAGGTCTCGCCGTTCATGCCAACAGCATCGATCTGTTTCACTCCACCATATCGGCTGCCCATGCCGGCTGCCATCACCATCAGTGTCGGTTTTTTCATTTGCAACTCCTCTCAAACCTATTCATTACCCACAGTGTAGTCCTTCTTCAAAGATTAAGTCAAATGATGCCCGTCATTATTCTTGGCATAGGGGCATGTATTGGAGTATGCTGGTCAGGAAGGAGTACACACATGAACAATCTTGATTGGTACACTAAGGTAACACTCTTTTGCAAAGCGTATCAGAGCTGCACCGAGTGCCCATTCTTCCTGTTACAAGTACAGGACAGAGATATTCCCTTCGGGGATAAACATTGCTTCACTTCAAAACAAGCACTTCAGCAACTCTCCTCCTGGTTATCAGAATCAATGCAACAAGACCAGGAAAGCATGGGCTGTGACGACAGAACAGACAACCGATGGCTGAAGGACCTGCTCAAAGGACAATTTGGAGAGGATGAGGAAGACATGGATGCATTCTTTCTGGACGAAGAGGTACTCTAGTTTACCTGAATTTGCAGCTGTATGGCAGCGGAATACCATCCTGTAGCAAAAATATCAGGATTGAAATCAGGAATTTCTGCAAGGATTTCTCCACTCTCAAAGAGAATGCCATTGTTGGCTGTGTATACACCCCGTACCCCAAGAGACTTGTCCACCTTCTCAGCCCCGGAAACACTTACGGCCCCTGCTGTACTGCTGGTCACCCGTACAATAATCGGGAGTACGCTCTGCTGCCCGGGTTCTGCGGTGTAGCCAGGGTCAAGGACAAAGGCAAACTGCTCATCATTACCATCCTCACCAGGATTGATGAAGAGATGGAACTGTGAGGTACTGTCGTTTGAAGTAATCGTATAGGATCCAACTCGGACAGTGGAATTTCTGCTATCCGCCAAATTGAAGTTCAGCGCCTCATCATACTGTTCGACCCTAAATATTTCAGTTATAGGCATAAGCCCCTGCAATTGCATGGTGGTAAAAGAGAGTGGAGATGCAAAAAGAACGCCAAATCCAAGCATCAGAAAGAGGGTTGCCATTATCAAGTTCCTTATTTTCATTTGCACCTCCTTGTATGGATTAAAAAATATCTATGTTTAGTGTAATCAGCAACAAAACAAGTGTCAAGAGTAATCGATAGCGTTTGCTATAAAGAAATATAAAAACTAATAGAAAACTTGTATATTGTTTATGTATAACATATTAAAAGATATATACCTGATGTCATAGGATGCATACCTCACTCCACTTGACATCCAGCACGCCAAACACGTACGATAAAGCAGTTTTATGGGCCCGTAGCTCAGATGGATAGAGCGTCTCCCTCCGGAGGAGAAGGTCGCGCGTTCGAATCGCGCCGGACTCATCAGAGGGGAAGTCTACACAGGCTTCCTCTTTTTCTTCCCTTCAGGATTCCTGCAAATTGTCTGGAACCTTCCTTTTGAAAGGTTCGACTACAGTGTGCAAGCGAATATCCCGGCTACTCTCTCCCACCCTGACCTCAAACTGACCCGTCCCGACAACAAACTTCCAGGCATCAGGGCGGTAGTGGCTGAACGCCTCCTCAGAAAGCTCAAACTCAATC
>DMAO01000179.1:0-5639 GCA_003446545.1 Sphaerochaeta sp. | reverse complement strand
TGAACTCAGTGTAGGAAAGCCCATGGCCAAAGGGGTAGAGGACCTCTTGTCCCTGTGTATCGAACTGACGGTACCCCACCATGAGGGCTTCGCGGTATTCAAGATCCTGGACAAACCGCTTCGTCGGGTCTCCCTGGCCTCCCTTGATTTTCTTCAGGGATGTACTAGCATAGTCTGAGGGATAGTTCCTCATAGATTGGTAGTCAGACAGTTCCCTAGCTATGGTGAAGGGTAGCTTCCCTGAGGGGTTAGACCTACCAAAGATGATATCGGTAAGTGATTCTGCGGTGCTGGAGCCCAAGAAGAATGCAAACAGAACCGAGGGAATCGCATCGATGAAGGGCAGTAGGTGCACTGCCCCTCCGCTTTGCACCACCAGGATACAGTGCTTGTTCAGCTTGCTTGCGCTCTCTATTTCAGATACCTCCCCCTTGGGTCGTGACCATACCTTGTCGTAGGTCTCACTTTCCAGGATATGGTCAAAGCCTGTTACCATGATGACAGCATCGGATGTGGCTACCCTATCACGTAAGGCTTTCTTCCTTTGCCAAGAAGCGGGCAACAGCACCACTTGTACACCCTCCTCCTTGAGCATCGCATCGGCAAAGGTGTCTGTCTTGCCCAGAGGAATAATGTGGGAAGACCCTCCTCCTGCTGCTACCTTGTACGCATTTGAACCACTGACGCAAATGACCATACCCTTGTGTTTCTTTAGGGGAAGCAGAGCCATCTCATTCTTGAGCAGCACAACCGATTCCTTGGCCACGGAGAGGGCGACCTCGCGGTGTTCGTCACACCCGTTCTGTATGGTAGGATCGACTAGAGGCCGGAAGAAGAGCCCTGCCTTCTCATACGCGGTGAAAAGATGAAGGATTTTTGTGTCAATACTATCCATGGAGACGGTTCCCTCTGCCAAAGACCTTTTTACCTTTTCCGGGGCAAACCACTTTGCAGAAGGCATCTCAAGGTCGACACCGTCCTTGAGGGCCTTCTCTGTGGAATAGAGGGAATCCCAGTCTGACAATACCAAACCATCGAACCCCCATTCGTTGCGAAGGATCACATCCAGGAGGTAAGGATGTTCACTGCAATAGGTCCCATTGACTTGGTTGTAGCTGGTCATGACAGCAAGGACTCCAGCCTCAACCGAGCGTTTGAATGCGGGTAGATAGATCTCTCTGAGGCTACGTTCATCGACTACTGAATTGCTCTTGTGCCGGTCATTCTCGCTGTTGTTGCAGGCATAGTGCTTTACCGTTGCTACTATCCCTTGTGACTGCACCCCTTGGATATAGGCAAAGGCTATCTCCCCTGCAAGATAGGGATCCTCGCCGCAGTATTCAAAGTTCCGTCCACAGACAGGAACCCTAGCGATGTTCACCCCGGGACCCAACAGCACACCGACACCTAGGGCGCGACATTCGCGCCCTAGGCACATGCCCACATCTGTGAGCAGGTCCCTATTGAAGGTGGCAGCCATGGCTACCATTGCAGGAAAGTCTGTGACCGGCACCTTCCATCCCCTCAGGCCCATGCTGGCGTCACTTGTCCATACGGGTTTCAGCCCAAGTCGTGGAACACCTGGGATGCAGAACCCGTTGATACCTGAGAGCAAGGATAGCTTCTCTTCCTCGTTCAACTCTTGTAATAGTCTCTTTGCCAATGACGTTTCTTGGGAATGTGGTAGGTTGAGCTGCATTGCCGAGCCATCAACAACAGGAGGATCTGGAGAGAGCCTCTCTTGCATCTTTTTCTGGATAAATTGTTTGAATGCCGGTTGAAACCATTTCATAGTGTTGCCCTCCTCTACTATCGGATAATTGTAGCATACCAAGCCTTGTCATTGGATGGAAAAAATCGTTACTCTAGGGGTATGAGCATACGAGTACTCTTTTTAGGCGAAATTGTGGGTAAGCCCGGCATTCAGACCATAAAAAGCGCGTTGAAGAACCTTCGCGAAGAAAAACAGATTGATCTTGTCATTGCAAACGGAGAGGGAGCGACAGGGGGCTTTGGCCTCGGACGAGCCCACTCCATGCAGCTTCTGAAGCTAGGAATCGACATCCTCACTGGAGGCGAGAAGATCTATTACAAGATGGACATGGTGGAGTTCATTGCAAAGAACCCCAGCATCCTCAGACCTGCCAACTACCCCCCCCAGAATCCGGGGAGAGGAGTTCGATACCTCTCGGTCAAGGATACCAAGGTCTGTGTCATCAACCTGTTGGGGAATGCAAACTTTCCCCGCACCCACCTCTCAAACCCCTTTACCCTTGCCCAGATGCTTGCACAAAAGGCTAAGGAGGAGCAATGCGTCACCTTGGTGCAGTTCCACGCCTCAACCACAGCTGAAGAGCTTACCATGGGCTTTATGCTGGACGGTCAGGTAACGGCAGTCATCGGCACTCACAACAAGGTGCAGACCTCTGATGCAAGAGTCCTCAAGAAAGGGACTGCCTACATAACCGACAACGGCAGGTGTGGAAGCCAGACCAGTGTAGGTGGCTTTGACCCAGAGACAGAAATTATGAAGCAGATAAGTCAGGTTCCCATCCGATCGAATGAGTGTTGGGATGACCTTGCCCTAGCAGGGGTTATCGTAGACATCGCTGACGATGGAAAGGCCAGCAGCATAGAGACCATCAAGGTCCCTGTGCTACCAAAACAGGAGGCATAGAATGTATGAGAACGTAACCATCAAACAGATATTCAGTGATAAGAGGATAGAAGTCTCCTGTGATTCCTCTGCCTGCAGCGGATGCAAGGGTGAAACCTTCTGTAACACCAAGGGAAAGGTCTTCGAGGTGGCAAACCCCCACAACCTTCCCGTAGACGAAGGCATGGAGGTGGAGCTCTTCCTCAAGCCATCCTCTACAATATTCAGCACCCTGTTCACCCTCATCTTCCCCCTAGCCCTCTTCCCTCTTGCCTACTACCTGGCAAAAATGGCAGGCCTGGGGGAGGTGGCTGGCATGTTTGTGGGATTTGGGGGCATCGGTGCAGGGTTCCTTGTTGTATGGGCCTTCTTCAAAGCGCATAGGCAGCGATATATTCCTCAGATACTCAGGATCATCACAGAGGGACTATGATTGATTTCTTAAGAAATCTACGATTGCCCAACGGTCCAAGAGCAGGTATACTCAGAACCATGAGTAACAAAGGCTTTCTTGGCATGATTCTTGCACTATTTGTCCTCTCTCTCTCATCCTGTACGATGGAGACCCAGATACCCCTGTCCGCAGAAACCTATGACTTTCCAGATATCAGCCTCATGCAAGCTACGTACGTGCTTGGCAGAAGTGGCGAATCCCCGCTAACCATCACAGCGGATGAAATTGCTATCTTTGAAAAAACCAACCAGGCAAAACTTAAAAGCCTCCAGTTCTCCCAGCTAGACCAGGAGGGGGAAGCCTCGCTTTCAGGGAGGGCTGATTCAGCTACGGTGAATACCAAAACGTATGATGCCCAACTGTTTGGCAACATCCTGGTCACCCAAAAGGAAGAGGACTTCACCATTGAAGCCGAACAACTTCTCTGGCTCCATGATGAGCAAATACTTCAAAGTACAGAGGAAAGTACCATTCGTATTCTCTTTGATGGGGGACAAACCCTCGAAGGAAGAGGCTTCAAGGGGAACCTGAAGACTGGCACCTATGAGTTCACCAAACAGTCCCAAGGGGTGTTACTCAAATGAGAAACCATTTGTATCTGGCCATGCTCCTATCCATAGTTCTTATTTTTCCCCTCTCTGCTCAGGACATATCCTTCAAGGGCGGTTCGACGCGCATGAAGATGCAAGAAGGCTCTGAGACGATACTCCTGCAAAATGGAGCAGAGGTGCAGGTCGGGTCCCTTATGGTACGTTCAAATACTATGGAGCTGTATGGCAAGGATTTTCGCTTTGTCCGCTGTGAAGGGGATGTAACCCTGCAGGATGAACAGAGGGGCATATCGCTGATAACAAGCTCGCTACTCTTCGATAGAGTCGAAGAGACCCTCCTGATCGATAGCTGGGTAGAGCTTGAGGACAGCAACAACCAGGTTGCCGCCTCTGCAGCAAGGATGGAGTTCTTCCTGCAGGAGGGCATTGTCCTTTTACAGGTCCAGGCAAGACTGCTCAAGCACACTGAAGACGGACCGATGGTCTGCCGCAGTGACTTCATGATATTTGACCGGGACAAGGAAATGCTGGACCTGAAAGGCAGGGCAAGCATCGTATGGAAACCCGATACCTATGAGGCCCAGACCATTACCGTGAACCTCAAGACCGAGGAGATCAGGATGGAAGGATCTATCAAGGGGACGATCCATGGATAGAAGCGTGCTGGAAGTGATGAACCTCGCTAAATCATACGGGAAAAAAGAGGTTGTAAAAGATATCTCCTTTTCTATGCAGGCAGGGGAGATTATCGGACTGCTAGGACCTAACGGAGCTGGAAAAACCACCACCTTCTACATGATAGTAGGGTTCCTCAAGCCCAAGGCAGGCACCATCCTCCTTGACGGCAAGGATATCACAGGCCTACCTATGTATATCCGCTCAAAACGGGGGCTCTCCTACCTTCCCCAGGAACCCTCAATCTTCCGTAAGCTCAACGTAGAGGACAATATCCGTCTGGTCGTACAGACTAGGGCAGACCTGGAAAAGTTCGAGCAGGAACAGCTTGTCGAAGAGCTGCTTGAGGAGTTCGGTATCGCCGCCTTGAGAAAACAAAAGGGCTATACCCTCAGTGGAGGGGAACGGCGCCGCACCGAGATTGCCAGAGCCTTGGGCTGCAATCCTCGCTTCCTCCTGCTTGACGAACCCTTTGCAGGGATCGACCCCAAGGCAGTCTATGAGATTAAGCAACTTATCAGGGGCCTAGCTTCTAAAGGCATCGGTATACTGCTAACCGACCATAATGTAAGGGACACACTTTCTATAACCTCCTCCTCCTACATTATTAATGAAGGATCAATCTTGGTTTCAGGAGGAAAGCAGGACCTGCTTTCCAACCGTATTGCTAGGGATATCTACTTCGGTGAAGACTTTGAGGGGGATCACTGATGGCTCTTTCCCTCTCCCTAACACAGAAACAACAACTCAAGCTAAGCCCCCAGATGTTGCAGTCCTTTGAACTGATGGCTCTACCCCTTGCAGAACTGCAGCAGAAGATTACCTCTGAAATAGAGACTAACCCTGCTTTGGAAATACCCTCTAGTAGGGAGACCTCTTTTGAGGCGTTTGCTGAGAAAAACCAGGACAGTGAAAAATACAATGACTCCTACTCCGACTCCTCCAGCTATGGAAGCGACCGGGGAGGGTATGATACCGAGGCTTCAGACCGGCTACAGAGTTTCATGGAGAATGCCCTGAGCGATGAAGAGACATTGCAGGAACACCTCTTGAGCCAACTTGGCTGTGAAGCTCTGAGTGAACTGGAGTATGAGGTGGGGATGATACTCATCACCAACCTCGATGCAAATGGCTTCCATGTCCAGGAGCCGCTCGGGCTCTTGAATAATGAGCAGAAAGCTCTGCTCGAGCCCATGCTTGACAGGCTACATCGCTTCGACCCCCCTGGAATCGGAGTAAAAAACTGGAGGGAGTCGCTCATACTCCAAGCACAGGTCAAAGGGATGGAGGGAGAGGAACTGAA
>DMAO01000129.1 GCA_003446545.1 Sphaerochaeta sp. | reverse complement strand
GCAGATCCAGCAGCTGGGAAAAAAATACAGCGACCACGTCGCTTTTCCAATCTTCCTCTCCTACGACCAGGAGTCGGTTGACGACAAGAAGAAGGACAAGGAAGGCAAACCCCTCAAGACTGTCGAGCACAAGGTTGAACAGATCAACAACAGCTCAGCCCTCTGGAGAACCAACAAGAATGACATCAAGGTCGAAGAGTACAATGAGTTCTACAAGAGCTCCTCGTATGACAGTGAAGATCCCCTGTTCTATATCCACACCAAGGCTGAAGGTGCCATTGAGTATACCACCCTGTTCTTTATCCCTGCCAAAGCCCCCTTTGACATGAACAATGCTGACTATCGCCCTGGTGTGAAGCTCTTTGTAAAGCGCGTCTACATCACTGACGATGACAAGGAACTGCTTCCTACCTATCTGAGGTTTGTACGCGGTATCATCGACAGTGAGGATCTTCCTTTGAACGTCAGTCGTGAAATCTTGCAGCAGAACCGTGTGATGTCCTCCATCAGAAACGCATCAGTGAAGAAACTGCTCTCTGAGTTCCAGAAGATTAGTGAACAGAACCCTGATATGTATGCTAAATTCATCGAACAGTACAACCGTCCCCTGAAGGAAGGTCTCTATTCCGACTATGCAAACAGGGATACCCTGCTTGACCTGGTCCGTTTCAAGTCTTCCTCAGAAGAGGGATATGTTAGCCTTGCTTCCTACAAGGAACGGATGGGAGCCGATCAGAAGAGCATCTACTACATCACAGGAGGCAAGGAGTCGACACTGAAGGCCAGTCCCCTGTTGGAAGCCTACCGAAAGAAGGGCTTTGAGGTCCTGGTCATGAGTGACGACATCGATGACATCGTTGTCGGATCGATCGGTACCTACAAGGAAATTCCTTTGAAGGCCATTAACAAGAGTGGAGCTGTGGACGACCTCAAGGGTGATGATGACCCTGTTGAAAAGACCAAGGAAACCAAGAATCTTGTCAAGAAAATCAAGAAGGCCCTTGGGGACAAGGTCAAGGATGTTGTGGTCTCCACCCGTCTGGTAGAGTCCCCCGCCGTTGTGGTTGTTGATGAGAATGATCCCTCGGTACAGATGCAACAGTTGCTCAAGAGCATGGGCCAAGGCGATTTTGAAGATGCCAAGCCGATCCTTGAGGTCAACGTTGACGACCCCATGGTCAAGAAGATTGAGGAGAGTGAGGATACTGAGTATGTCAATGACCTTTGCTCTGTCTTGCTCGATCAGGCCTTGCTCGCAGAGGGCGTAATGCCTAAGGATCCTGTAGCCTTTACGAAGAAGCTGCATTCCTTGCTTGCACGATAACAGAGAAAGCAATCTAGAGAACCAGGGGAAGGGTTACCTTCCCTTGCTTTTTTAGGATGCCAATGGTAGGGTTTTTTATAACCCGATCGTACTAAGGATGGACGTCAGATGCTTTCAACTATTATGGCTTTTGCAAGTGAAACCATTCCCGAGGCTTCTGCAAAAAGTGGTGGTTTTTTCTCCCAATTGTTGGTAAATATCCATGAATGGTCCCAGTTAGAGCCTGTCGCTTTTCTCATAACCCTCGGAGGAGGGCTTTTAATAGTCCTGATAGGTAAGATTCTTGTTGCTTGGTTGAAAAAGGTCCTCAAGCGTGGCTTTTCCAAATCAAAGAAAATTAACGACCTCATGGCCCGCTTTTTATTGCAGCTGGTAAATATCATCGGATGGATATTCCTCCTGATCGCCTTCCTCCAGCATATGGGACTCAACATGGGGCCCTTCCTTGCAGGCTTGGGTATAACCGGAGTCATTCTTGGTTTTGCATTCCAGGAGACCCTCGGAAACCTGCTCAGTGGTGTGATGATCGTCATGAACTCCCCCTTTAGGATCGGTGACTATATCGATGCCGGATCATACTCTGGGACTGTGAAGGATATGGATATGATCTGTGTCATTCTCGCTACACCGGACAACAAGAAGATTACGATGTCGAACCGCCTGGTTTGGGGAAGTCCCATCGTCAACTACTCGGACATGGAAAAGAGAAGGGTGGACATGATAGTTAGCGTACCCTATGGCTCGGATGTGGCAACGGTGAAACAGGTGATTGCCTCCATCTTCGCCCGCTATGAGGAGATCCTTCCAGACCCTGCACCCACCATTGAAGTGAATAAGCTTAGCGCCTCTTCTGTTGACTTTATCGCCCGTCCATGGACAAAACCAGCGGATTATTGGAAGGTCTATTGGCGGTTCCAGGGCGAGCTTTGCGCAGCTCTGGCCGAAGTAGGGCTATCAGTGCCTTTCGATCAGCTCGATCTGCACATTGTTGATACTCCTAGGACAATCGAAGCCCCAAAGAAATAGAAGCAAGGAAATTGGTGTAATCAGCAAATCTTATTTGCGTACAAAGCACTATGGAACATACCAATAGAAAACAAAAGCGACCCAAAGACCGGTCGCTTTGTTTTCTGTAGAGGACCTGAATTCTCTTCTCTCTATTTGCTCTCTCTTATGACTTTTCTTCAATTTCTGAAATTTCGCTTGCCTGGCCTTCTATGCAATACTTGTTGACCAGATTGCTGAACTCCTTGGAATCATCGAGGATGAATTTTGCCAGAGTGGATTTAGGCTTCCAGTTTCGGGATCCAAACAACAGTGTGATGACTTGCTCTTTGGTCTCCAGCCCTACGCTGATATTCGTCCACTTTCCACTAGATAGGGTATCGTGCTTAGCTGTACAGCCCAGAACCTCAGCAAAGTTGAAAAGGTAAAACGCATCCTTGAGGGTTATTCCCATTTTCTTCTTCTCATGGTCGAAGGTCAGGAGGATGCCCTCATTGAGATCATTTATGTACCCATGTTTTTCGCTGAAGAAAAGCTGGCGTTTCTTCATCTCCTTGAAGGTCTTGTTTTCAAGCTCAGCGAGAGTCTGCTTGAATTTTGCCACGGCCTGCTTCTTTTTCTTCCTACCAAATGTAAGGGCGTACAGATTGAATAGGGTCAGTAGGACAAGGAATGCCAAAAGGACATATTGAAACAGGTTCATTGGAAGCCTCCATAGCGACAATAGCAAGTGAGGTGATAGTGTGTAAAGCCATGATGCTTTATGATAGTGTTGTACGTAGGAGAATACAGTGATAAAAATACTTGTTGTTATCCCCTATAGGGAACTGCAGGATGCTTTTGAGGAGGTCATTACCACCTTCGAACACGATGGTATCCAAATCAGTACGACCCATATCCTCGGATCCGACCCTCAAGTTATTGAGGAATTGGATGGTGATATTATCGTAGCCCGTGGAATCACTGCCAGTGCTATCGCTACGTACAAGCCCACTACACATGTCATACCCATTGCTTTGGGTAGTGGAGATTTGCTTAGGGCTCTTTCCCTTGCTAAACAGGAGAATTATCCTTGTAATATTGGTATCATCACCAATGAGGAGCTTTGTGAAAGCGCAGAGATAGCCTCCCTTGTCGGATGCCCGGTAACGGTGGTGAAGGTCAACGACCAGAAAGACGTTAGGGATGCTGTCTTTTCGCTCCATGAGAGCGGGTGCACTGTCCTCGTTGGTGGACTCACGATGACTAACCTCTGTAAGGAAAACTCCATAGCCTATGTCCATATAAAGACAGGTTACCAGGCGATTGTACACGCTATCGAAGATGCAGTTGCCACCGCCCGGTCGTTGGAACGCGCCAAGACCAGGGGAACCCTTCTGGCTACTCTTCTGAATAATGCAACCTATGCCCTGTTTGCCATAAATAGCTATGGGGTCATCATTGCGGCAAACCGTCAGGCCGAACTGTTGTTCGGTGGGTTACCCTTGGAGGGGAAGTCCATTGATGTGATCTACCAGGGAAGCAAGTGGTCCCAGACTGTGTTGTCGGGCTCTCTGGCCGAAGCGTTACAAACTATAGGGGGCCAGCAGATACTGGTCAGCCAACAACCCATCAAAGTTGATGAGCAGACCTCAGGGGTCCTCTTTACCTTCCAGAATGCAGAGGCCATCCAGAAGACCGAACATAAGATCAGGACAGAGCTGAACCGCAAAGGTCTGGTCGCCCGGTACAGTTTCGAGGATATTGTCACCCAAAATACCTTCATGCTCCAACTCGTAGAGAAGGCAAAACGCTTCAGCGTTGTCAATGGAGCAGTGCTTTTACTCGGGGAGACGGGTACAGGGAAGGAGTTGTTTGCGCAGAGCCTGCACAATCACTCCCCCCGTAGCAAAGAACCCTTTGTCGCCGTCAACTGTGCGGCCCTTCCTGAGCAGCTCTTGGAAAGTGAGCTGTTTGGCTACAGCGAGGGTGCATTTACCGGAGCCAGCAAAGGCGGTAAGGTAGGCCTGTTCGAGTTAGCCCACAAAGGAACCCTTTTCCTTGATGAGATAGGGGAGATGCCCATCGTATTGCAGGCGAAACTCTTGAGGGTTCTTCAGGAGAAGGAAGTGCGCAAGATAGGTGCAGACAAGATCATCCCTGTGGATGTACGTGTAATCAGCGCAGCAAACTGCAATATCATGGAGCGGGTAAAGAACGGTTTGTTCCGCCTTGATCTCTTCTATCGTATCAGCCTGTTGAGTCTCCAGATTCCCAGTCTCCACGAGCGTAAGGATGATATTGGAATTCTATTCAAGCATTTTGTTGCACAGTATTGCAAACGGCATAACCAGCATAGCCCCACTATAAAGCGAGCTGCCATTGATGCCCTCGAGCAGTTCTATTGGCCTGGGAATATCCGTGAATTGCGTAATGCCGCGGAGCGTCTGGCTATCTTGCACTCCTCCGATGAAATTGGGGCGTTGGAGATCGAACAGCTTGATATCGGTTCCACCAGCCTGCATGGGGAGGCGATGCCGTCACCTTTCCCGGTAAAGCGCCGTTTGGTAACGTCGCTTTCCGATGAGGATCTCCATCGGGAATTTCTTTCCAGCGGTCTGACACGGGAAGCCTTTGCCCAACAAGTGGGCTTGAGCAGGACTACCCTGTGGAGAAAACTATCAAAATTTGAAGAAATGTAGCTCCTATTGTTTCACTTATGTTTCAAATGAAACATGAAACATATAGTGAAACAGTTACCCATTGCTGCAATAAAAGTGCTAAAAAAGTAAAAATAACCCATACTTTTCCCTATGTATCGACTCTTTCTAGAGTTAGATGTATACAAATATTCTAAAAACGATTCATTGTATACAATATAAATAAGTTGGCACGCTACTTGCTATCTTATCCTCGTCGGCTGCACCCTGTGTTGCTTGCAACTACGAGATAAGGAAAATTTGATGAATACAAAACCTGTTCTGGGAATATTGCTCGGCGATGGTGCCGGAGTCGGACCTGAAATTGTGGCAAAGCTTGCTGTAGCTGATTTTTATGCAGAGTATTGCAAGCCTGTCATCATTGGTGATGCAAGAATTCTCGCACGAGCCTTTGAGATCATAGGCTCCTCTGTTCCCCTACAGATAGTTGATGCTATTGAACAGGCTGACTGGTCGAAAGGTTTGCCTGTCCTGGATCAGAAGAATCTGGATCCTAAGGATGTTCCCCTTGGTACCTTGCTGACCATCTGTGGAGAAGCCAACCTGCGCATGCTTGAGTTGGGTGTCAGCCTCTACCAGGAGAAGAAGATTGAAGGGTTCTGCTTCTGCCCCCTGAACAAGGCTGGAATGAAAGATGCGGGATGCAAGCACGAGAGCGAACACCACTACATGGCAGAGTTGTTTGGCCACACCGAACCCTTTGGGGAGATCAATGTGTTGGGCGACCTCTGGACTACCCGGACCACAAGTCACATCCCCCTTAGCGAAGTGAGCAAGCATCTCACCATAGAGAGTATCCTGCGTGCAGTACGCCTTGCCAACACCTCCATCCGTAATAGCGGTGTCGCCAAGCCGCGCCTGGCCCTGGCAGCCCTCAATCCCCATGCCGGGGAGAATGGTATGTGTGGACGTGAGGAGCTTGATGTCATAGAGCCTGCCATCAAGGCAGCCCGGGAGATGGGCATTGATGCTTCCGGGCCCTATCCAAGTGATATCACCTTCATCAAGGCCTTCCGTGGTGAGTTCGATGGTGTGGTCACCATGTACCATGACCAGGGTCAGATAGCACTCAAGCTCAAGGGGTTTGATGAGGGTATCACCATCGCAGGAGGCCTTCCTGCCCCCATCGTGACCTGTGCACATGGAACAGCGTATGATATTGCAGGCAAAGGTATCGTACATACCCTTGCTTTTGAGAATGCTGTAAAGATGGCAAGCAAGATGGCAAGCCACATCGCTGCAAGAACTTGAGGAGTCAAGGTATGCAAAAGAAAATGAAGATAACGAGCCAATTGATGATACCGGTCTTTACCGCTGTAGTCGCTGTGCTGTTCATCTTGTTTGGATATGCCAAATATGGATTTTGGCATCCCACAAAAGGGCCTCTTCCTGGTTTTTTCCCAGTAATCATAGGGACTGTCCTGCTTGTGATGAGTGTCTTGGCCTGTATCACCTCCCTAAAGCAAGAGGGGACCGACTACCCGTTGGAAAACTGGTATCCGGCTTTTGGGACTGTCCTGATCATGCTGTCTACACTTGTTATAGGAATGCTCCCTTCCTTGGCAATCTTTGTAGTGCTCTGGTTGAAGTGGTATGAGAAGTACTCCTGGAAAACAACTCTGATAGTTTTTGTCATCATCATGGGAATTGTTTTGGGTGCTTTTGTACTCTGGCTTGGTGTTCCTTTTCCAAAAGGGATTATCTACGACACAATCGTCAACTAGGGGGTTCGAGATGGAAAATTTTACTATGCTGTTAGAGGGCTTCACTGTAGTCCTGACAGTACAGAATATATTGGTGGTCCTCCTCGGTGCAGTCCTTGGGCTGGTGGTTGGGGCAATGCCCGGCATCGGTTCGCTTGCAGGTGTGGCGCTCTTATTGCCACTTACCTATAAGTTCAACCCGACCACTGCAATCATTATGCTTGGCTCACTGTACTATGCAAACATGTATGGAGGGGCATTCAGCGCCATCTTGCTCAACATCCCTGGAGATTCGCCCGCTGTCATGACGGCCCTTGACGGGTATCCCATGGCAACCAAACGCAATCGCCCGGGTCAGGCTCTGTTCACCTCAAACATGTCTTCCTTTATCGGTGGAGTCATCGGGATGATTATCCTTACCTTTACCGGTCCCGCTCTGGCCAACCTCGGATTGAAGTTTGGTCCTGCAGAGATGACGGCTTTATTGCTTGTCGCTATGACAAGTATCGGCTGGCTGGTCGGAGAGAACCCTACAAAGGGTGTGATCCTCACCCTGGTGGGTATTCTTATCGCATCCATGGGAATGGATACCCTAACCGGTAGTCCCCGATTTGATTTTGGAAACATGTACTTGCTTGGAGGGATTCCCTTTACCCCGTTCGTAATTGGGACTGTTGGTTTCTCACAAGTACTNNGAAACTGACGATTAAAGGCTCGATGCTTACCTTGCATGATGTCAAGCGCCTTCTTCCTCCCGCCATAAGAAGTGGATTCTTGGGAACCTTTGTTGGTGTGCTTCCTGGTGCTGGTGCCACTACTGGTTCCTTCATGGGATACGCCATGCAAAAGGCATTCAAGAGCGAAGATGAGCTGGGAACAGGAGCCATAGAGGGCATCGCTGCCTGTGAGGCTGCTAACAATGCGGCTGCAGCCGGAGCCTTTGCACCCCTGCTTGCCTTGGGAATTCCTGGATCCGGTACCGGGGCAGTCCTGTTGGGAGGCCTGATGATGTGGGGCCTCAAT